>NZ_QLOE01000011.1 GCF_003264935.1 Methanothermobacter tenebrarum | reverse complement strand
TGGCAAGTGGTATAGCGCAGATGCAACAAGCAGTAGAAACAGTCTAGGTGTAATAAACAATTGGAACACAGCAACCGGGAAAATACTAGGAACCTACGCAAGCCTACCATTCTAGGCCCTCTATACGCCCCCTCATATTCTATTTTTTTATATTTTACAAAAGAAAAATCTCAAATTTTCAAAAGAGAGATGAACTGCCCAGATAAATACGTTTAAAGTCTACAGAAAGTAATTAGATCAACTGCGATAAATGAAATATACAACTTCACAAAACTCGGTTTGTCCGCGGATATAAAGTTTAGCTTTCAATCCTATAATGGCTAATGGTTCCTGCGAACCAAGACGTGGAATGGAAAGTTCCCTCTCCATGGGTAAATTTTTCATGAGGTACTATCCTTAGAGGGAGGATAGCTCACTATTATTTCAACCTTAAGATTAGAACCTTGTTTTAGGTCTTCTATCAATTCTCTTTTAAGGTCACAAGCGGCCTTATCAGCTTTTATCATGAGGGTTCTGTCGCATATGTAGTCGCTTTTACGGCAGACCATGTCCCTTGGATGATCCAAGGTCAAATTAGGATGACCTCTACCTGTTATTTCATCCTTTGCATTCTCTGTTTTTAATATAACTTTGATTATAGCATTTTCTTTTGCAATCGCTTTTTTGAGCTTCTTTGGAAAATCTTTCATGGAAACTGATGAATCAACGCCTATAATACAATCAGCTGTTTTCCCAATTTCATCATCCATGGTGATTTCAAATGTGGATTTATGCCTTGAAGTCACATTAGGATGGCCCTTAGCATAAAATACATATTTCATGATATCACATCCTGAAATAGGTTTTTTAACTCAGTAACCATATTATAGGTTATGAGGGGAACCTATTGTCTAATTATTAGGGTAGGGGAAACTTCATATTTGAATGTTGGCTCCCTTGGTAAGGTTAAAATTGAACGTGGATGTTATGTATACGTGGGTTCAGCTTTTAATTCATTAGAGGCTAGGATTATGAGGCATCTTTCAGAAAATAAGAGGATCCATTGGCATGTTGATTATCTTCTAGCCCATGAAAATACGATGATAGAGGATGTGATATTCACAACAGATGAAAGACGGCTTGAATGTTTGATCTCCAAAAGATTAGAAAATCGAAAATCCATAGAAGGTTTTGGATGTTCTGATTGTAGATGCAAATCTCATTTGCACTATTATGAGAATTTTGAGGCTGCTAAAAATGAAATTTTAAATGTTATGGAAGAATTAGGGACTAAAATCATGTCACTTGAAGATCTAAAATTCTAAAAATCCCATATTTTTAAGCTCTTTGAAGAATCCTTCAAATTCATCCGTGGTAAGCGGCTCTGGTACCGTGAAATCCTTGTTTTCATAAATTCTCCTAGCAAGTTCATGATAGACCATGGCCTGTTTCGAATCTGGGAATTTTTCTATAACAGTCATGGCTTCAATTTCGCTTTCAGGTACAAGTTCACTCCTTGGTATAACACCGATAACCCTTGACCCTATTTTCTCCGCGAATGATTCCACGATCTGGGCTTCATCCTTGATGCCCTTACAGTTGCAGATTATCCCCCCAAGTTTGCTGTTAAGCTTTTTTATACCCTTAGCTATATTATTAGCCGCATATAGTGACATGTATTCTCCTGATGTTACAATGTAGACTTCGTCTGCGAATTCTTCCCTTAAAGGTACTGCGAAGCCCCCACATACAACGTCACCAAGCACATCATATATGATCACGTCAAAGGGTTCTTTGAAAACGCCAAGTCTTTCAAGGAGGTTCATGGCAACTATAACTCCACGGCCGGCGCAACCAACTCCAGGCTCGGGGCCGCCGCTCTCAACACATGAAATATTATTATAGCCATGGTATACTACCTCTTCAGTGCGGGGTTCTTTGTTTTCCTTTAAAACAGATAATACTGTGGGTATTCTTGAACCATATAGTGTTCTGGTGGTGTCGGCTTTTGGGTCGCAGCCTATAACGAGTACATTGTATTCTTGGGAATAGGATGCTGCAATGTTAGCGACGATGGTTGATTTACCGATACCGCCTTTTCCATAGATTGCTATCTTTTTTGTCAATTAAGGGACCTCACAGTCTATGTTTTTACTAGTGCTCCTATAATATCGCCTCTTGTGATGATCCCTATGAGGTTGCCTTCATCGTCCACTACTGGTAGTCTTTTTATTTTATGCTTGTCCATGAGTTCAGCAGCATCTGATATTGATTGGTCTGGTTTTACTGTGATGAGCTTTCGCGTCATTATCTCATCAACTAATGTTAATGATGCCTTTTTTATCCCCTTTACTATCTCATCATATTCATGTTTCATTCTGATGGGGAGTTCTATGAGGTCTAGGGGTGATGGTAATATTAAGTTTAATTTGGGTGAGTGTACTTCCAAGAGTCTTATGATGTCTCCTTCACTTAGCATGCCAACTAGTCTATTCTTCTTGTCTATAACTGGGGCGCCACTTATCTTATTCTCCCTTAATATTCTAGCGGCTTCTTCTATCTTCATGTCGTTTTTGATCGTTATAACATTTTTTTGCATCGCATCTTCTACTTTTATCAAATTTCTCACCTATTCTCTTTTTACTCTTTTATATACCAAATCTCCGGGTCTTACCCTACTTTTTACTTTGACCCCGACTCTGCATTTTTCGGCTTTTTTAACGTCCCTTCCATTTATCTGTAATGATTTGACCTTATCTGTTAATGAACCTGTGGTTTTCCCTTGGATTATTATCTCATCTCCTATCTTGATTTTGTCCCAGAGTCTGATTTCAGCCGCGCCAACTTTCCTATAATAATTTAGGACTTGGCCTATGTCCTTTTTAACATACTTAGCTTGGTTCTGTGGAGGGCCTTGTTTTGGTTTTTTAAAGTAGAAGCCTTCTTCGAATCCTCTGTTGAATACTTTTCTAAGTTCATCTATCCATTCTTTTTTGAATTTCCATGAACCTTGAAGGTGGGAGTTTATAGCTTCTCTGTAAACTCGTGTTACTGTTGCAACATAGTCTGCTGGTCTTGCCCTCCCCTCGATTTTAAGGGCGTGGATGCCAGCATCAATCAATGAAGGTATATGTTTTATCATGCAAAGGTCTCTTGGACTTAAAATATAAGTTTTGATATTCCCTTGGCCAGATTCTAGTATTAGTGTCTCATCTTCTGATGTTAGCTTCCATGGTTTTCTGCATGGTTGGAGGCATTCCCCATTATTCGCACTTTTACCATAAAGGTAGTAGCTTAGGAGGCAGCGCCCAGATATTGCCATGCAAAGGGCTCCATGAACGAAGACCTCAACCTCCAAGGGGGATTTCTTCACGATCTCTTTTATCTCATCAAGTGACAGTTCCCTTGATAATATAACCCTTTTTGCCCCTATTTTTTTGAGCACATTCAAACTTCTAGTATTGGATATGTTGGCTTGGACGCTTACATGGACGTTAAGCCCATTATCTATGGCCAGGTCAATGGCTCCGAGATCTGATACTATTACGGCGTCTACTTCAAAGCTGTGTAGTGATGGTAGTTTCGATTCTAGATCTTCAAGATCCTTGTCCTTGAGGATGGTATTTGTACAAACATATACCCTTGCGTTGTTGTCATGGATTATCTTAGTGGCTTCTTTTATCTCCTCTAGGCTGAAATTGGATATGTTAGCACGTAAGTTACAACCTTCCATGCCAATATAGATTGCGTCGGCACCATTTTTAAGGGCTGCAGAGATTGAGGGGAAATCTCTGGCAGGTGCTAAAAGTTCGACCATAAACTCACCAGGGTGAAAATAATTTCACTATTTAAAGTGGTATGGGGGTGGGATATTTTCCATCGAGGCATCCGGTGCACAGATCTTCTTTGCTGATGCCAATAGCCTCCACTAGGGATTTTATGCTCAGATAACCTAGTGAGTCGACGCCTAGTATGTCCCTTATTTCTTTGATTGTTTTATTGGATGCTATAAGTTCCTTTTTTGTTGCCATTGCAATACCATAATAACAAGGCGATTTTATAGGGGGGCATCCTATCCTAAGGTGTATTTCACGTGCTCCAGCCCCTTTAAGGACGTCTATGAGGGCTTTGGATGTTGTGCCCCGGACTATACTATCATCTATTAGCACTATCCTCTTGTTTTTGAGTTCTGATTTTATAGGGTTCATTTTGAGTTTGACTGCGGTCTCTCTTTCTTCTTGGGTTGGCATGATGAACGTGCGGCCTACATAACGGTTCTTTATAAGGCCTTCACCATAGGGTATCCCTGATTCTCGCGAGTAGCCAATTGCGGCTGTTATGGCGGAGTCTGGTACTGGCATCACCACGTCCACGTCTACTGGGTGTTCTCTGTAGAGTGCTCTTCCTATTTTTAATCTTACTTCGTAGACGTTTCTGCCGTCGATGATGCTGTCTGGTCGTGCGAAATATACGTATTCGAACATGCAGTGGGCTCTTCTCATTTTCTCGGAGCCTTTGATGATATGTGACTCTTCATTGTTTAGGTGGATTATTTCCCCTGGTTTGACGTCTCTTTGGTATTCGGCGCCTATAACATCGAATGCCACGCTCTCGGATGCCACCATCCTTGTACTATCCTTCTCTGCTAATGCTAATGGTTTTATTCCTAGGGGGTCTCTTACAACATATAATTCATGGTTAAAGAGTATTACGAGGGAGTATGATCCTATGAGCTGTTTTGATGTTCTTTCAATGGCTTTTATCATGTTGTTGTCCTTTTGATATTCCCTCCTGATCAAGTAACTGATAACCTCGGAATCTGTGGTTGATTTGAAGGTGTAGCCTTCCTTTTCCAATTCTCTTCGAAGTTCCCTTGAGTTTATTATGTCCCCATTGTGGGCTATGGCAATATCTAAGCCGTCTATTTTATTATGGAATGGTTGTGAATTTTCTATCCTGGATTTTCCTGTTGTGGAGTATCTTACATGTCCGATTCCAATGTTACCTTTGAGTTTTTTCAATTTTTTGCCGTTGAAGACTTCATATACTAATCCCATCCCCTTGTGTGTGTAGAACCTTTTGCCATCCGAAGTTGATATCCCTGCTGATTCTTGTCCGCGATGTTGGAGTGCGTAGAGTCCATAATAAATGTGGGGGGCTATATTTTTGTTCTTATCAGAAGAGTATATGCCCACTATACCACATTTGTCCTTCAACTTAGATTCTCCCCCCACTGTTTATCACTCTTCTGTCCTGCTCATTAAAAATAGGATTGTCCTTATGGTTCTCAAACAAGCTATCGCATCCTCTTTTGAGGGTGCTGCAATATGACCTTGTCCTATGATCAGATTTTCGGATTTAAGAGTATCCGCCACTTTTACAATCTTCTCTTCATCTTCAAGTTCTTCATCAAAGAGGTCTTTCCATAATTCATGTAGGGGAAACATTTCAAGGAAGCTTTTACTTTTAAGTTCCTTGTATTTTTCCTTAATTTTCCGGTAGTCTTCCTGAAGGTTGGTGAACTTCTCTTCTAATTCCTCTAATTTAGAGTTCAATTCCTCCTTCTCTTCTATGATTTTCTCCAATTCATTTGATAATCTGTTGTTCTCATCTTTTAATGTGCTGTTTTCATTGGCTAATTCATCTATTTCAGACTTGAATTGGAGCACTTTTTCTTCAAGTTTTCTTAGTTTTCTTATGTTTGCGATTGAGGATAAACCGGCTCTTATAATAGCATTTTTTATCTCTTCCATCATGAGCCGGGGGTCAATATATTCTACATCATGGCCATAGGGTAATTTCACCCTTTCAACGTGCCCCACATTCCCCTTAAGGCTTTTCTGGAACTTCTCTGCAAGTTCTCTGCCAGTAGCATCAGCATCCGTGGCTATGAGCACTATATCAGCGCCTTCAACGGCCCTTTTAGCTATTTCTAGGCTAGTGGTTGGTATTATCGAAGAGATTGTGATATGATACTCAGAGCCTAACGAAACATCTTGAAGAGCCTTTGAAACACTCTCCACGTCAGATGCTCCCTCAACAATTATACGAACATCAATGGGGCCGCGATTATCTAACATTTATTTCAACCTTCGACCATTAACTTTCTTATTCTGCCAACTATAACGTCTTATCCTCTTGGATCTTCCAAATCCGCAAGCAGCACATACCTTCTTACGTATATGATAAGCGTTTCTTCCACAACGTCTACATCTTATATGAAGACTCTTATTCCTTTTACCAAATGATGGAGTGCCTTTCATGGGTTGAATCCCTCCTGAAAAATAAGCTTTTAAATATTTCCTATTAACATTATGGGGATATATATACTATGTTATCTCCTCTAATTAATACTGTTCCAAGTCTCCTGGTAACCTCACCATTCTCCAGTTCCTCGGCATCATTTAACACAAGATTCATATGGAGGTCGAAACTCTTAAGAACACCCCTGAATTCCCTGTCACCTTTTAGTTTTATGAGAACTGGAGAATTCAATGAATTACCCAGCGCGTCAAGTGGTCTTTGTATATTACCTTTTTGCGAATTCACGATCATCACCCTAATAGTTCAATTTAACTAGGAGCATATTTAACCTTATCGGAAGGGGGAACTACCCACTACCATAGAAAGGACAAGGGGCCTTAAAAGTGTTTACTTCTAAACATCTATATATGTTTATAAACGGGACAAGATACTGTTGGTATTGGCCTTCCCATTGTAGAGTGCGGAGATTCCTAGTGGAGGGTGGGCCAGTCAAATCAGGTTTTACTAACAAATGATCTTCTTTCAATGGGATAAATGTTGTAATAAGATAAATTTTTTGCTGAACAGTTGATTTGCAGCTTAGAAAATTTTCACCAAGCCTTTTTTGGAGGTCCCATAATCCCCATATTCCATGCCCACTCCTAAATCATGATAGAAGTTTATTCAATTTCATCTCATGTTAGGATAGTGCGATTATATCCATGATTGCAGATCAATACTTTAAATCCAAAAAATACATTCATATAGGGGGGATTTAACCTCCTATCCTTGAAGAAGAATATTTATAATATTTTAACCCCTTATGGGGGGGTTTCCTAGGGCAATTAAGTGGAGTATAAAAATCCTCCTACAATTAGTTTGGAGGTAAATTCACTAATCACACTATCAAAAGCTTGGAAAGATAAAATAGAAGAAAATATTAATAGAAAGGGGTAAATATTTTCTCTTATCGACACACAATTGGTGAGGCCCCTTGAAGGTGAAAAGAAGATACCATCTGAAAAAAAGGGAGGCTAAAAAGATAAAAGAAGGATTAGCCGACTATTCTGATCTAATCCCAGAAAAAGCAATAATAGAATTCCTCGAAGCAGAACCTTACCCTTTAATATTAATTGATGGCGAACCATTAATCATGTTAGTCGATAACAAGCCTTTCCCCACCCTCAAAGGAGCCCTCAAAACTAGTATAAAATCTAATCGTGTTATAGTTGATATGGGGGCTGTTAAATTCCTTACAAATGGTGCTGATGTGATGAGTCCAGGTATAGTCGATGCAGACCCCAAGATAAAAAAAGGAGACCTGGTAATAGTAGTAGATGAAAAGTACAAAAAGCCTATAACAATAGGAGTGAGTCTAATAGATGGCCCTTCCATGGTAAAAAACAGAAAAGGGAAAGCAATAAAAAACATACATTATATCGGAGATAAAATATGGAATCTAAAAATATAAGATTAAATTATGATTCAGGTAACATAATATCACCCGAGATCCACAAGATAGGAATACTCGCCATAGGATCCCACCTCGAAAACCATGGCCCGGCACTTCCCATAGATACAGACGCCAAAATCGCTTCATACCTCGCCCTTGAAGCAAGTAATAGGACAGGGGCAAAATTCCTAGGCATAATCTATGCCGCAACAGAACACCCATATATAAAACATGGAATACACATAAAACCCATAGAACTCGTTGACAAACACCTAAAACCAATCCTAAAATGTGCAAAAAGATCCCTGAAAATCCAAAAGGTTCTTATAGTGAATGGACACGGAGGCAACACAAAAATAAAAAAATATCTACCCACCATCGCAGAAGAAACCGGAATAAAGATAAAATTAAATAACAGGATAGTTGAAATAGAAGGCCCACACGCCGGATCCGGTGAACTTTCAATAGGCCTAATCCTAGGGATAACAGACCCCAAAAGACTCCGAGAATGTGAAAACATTAGAGAATATCCGGAGATAGGGATGATAGGCCTAAAAGAAGCTCGTGAACGGGACAAAAAAATAGATGAAAGTGCAAAACAACTAGAAAATGAGGGTATTAATGCAGATCCAATACTTGGAAAATCACTCCTAGAAGAAGCCCTAGAAGATATTATAAAAGACATAAAATTATTACTAGATGATTAAACCCCCCATAAGATAGGTGCACCCCAATGAAATTAACCCAAAACGCCTTGAAAGTCCTCAAGGAAAGATATCTCCTCAGAGACGAAAAAGGGAAAATATTAGAAACCCCCAAGGGAATGTTCAGGAGAGTTGCCCTTGCAGTTGCACAGGCAGAAGAAAAATATGGTGGCGACGCTGAAACCACAGCAAAAAAATTCTATGATATAATGAGCAAACTCGAATTCCTTCCAAATTCACCAACCCTAATGAACGCTGGCACCCCAATAAACCAACTATCAGCATGCTTCGTCATACCCATAGAAGACTCAATGGACAGCATATTCGACGCACTTAAATACATGGCACTCATCCACAAATCAGGTGGCGGAGTCGGCTTCTCATTCTCCCATCTCAGACCTAAAGGAGACATTGTAGGCTCAACCATGGGCGTCGCCTCTGGCCCAGTATCATTCATGAGAATATTTGATGTCGCGACAGAAGTTATAAAACAAGGTGGAAGGAGAAGAGGGGCCAACATGGGCATATTAGATGTTAACCATCCAGACATTATCGAATTTATAGAAGCAAAAAAAGAAGAGGGCGCATTCAGCAACTTTAACCTTTCAGTGATGGTGACCGATAGTTTCATGGATGGTATAGACTCCAATATTGAATATGAACTCATAAATCCACGTACAGGAGAAGTCACTGCTTCAGTGCCGGCCAGAGAAATATTTAATAGGATGGTTAAAATGGCATGGAAAAGAGGCGACCCAGGAATACTATTCAAGGACGCGATAAATAGGACAAACCCCACCCCAGCCCTAGGTAGCATAGAAGCCACAAACCCTTGTGTTGGCCCAGAAACATGGGTGATGACATCCAATGGCCCAAGACAAGTCAAAGAATTAACAGGAAAAACTTGTAATATAATATTAAACGGCAGAGAATGGAAATCATATACGGGATTCTTCCCAACCGGTGCAAAAAGATTATATAGACTAGAAACAGTTGAAGGCTTCAACCTACGCCTCACAGCAGATCATAGGATCCTCAGATTGTCCTCTGATGGCGAACTTGAATGGAGAAGATTATCAGAACTAAAAATAGGGGATAAAATAGTCCTAAATGAGCATAAAAGTTTAGAATGGGATGGTAAATTCACGGAGGATGATGGTTACCTCACGGGCCTCGCAATCAATGAAGAGGGCTTGAAAATCACAGATGAAATGGAAAAAGCTTCATCAAGATTCTACATAGGATTATTCAAAGGCCTTCTCGACTCTAATCCAAATAGAATATTATTTGAGGGAGATATTGGAATCGCGAAAACATTGCAAAGGATGCTCCTACGATCAGGGATATACACAAAGATCCGGGAAGATTCATCACAATACAGACTAGAAATGGTTAAACCCAAAGGAGCCTTTGCAACCGTTAAAGATATAATACCAGATACTATAGAGACAGTCTATGATATCCAAGTCCCTGGTGTAAATGCTTTTGATGCCAACGGATTCTATGTGCACAATTGCGGGGAACAACCCCTACTACCATATGAATCATGTAACCTTGGATCAATAAACCTTAAACTCATGGTAGAGAACGGTAAAATAAACTGGGAAAAATTATCAAGAACAGTTAAAATAGCGGTTCATTTCCTTGATAACGTAATCGATGTTAACAATTACCCCATAAAAAAAATCGAAGAAACTACAAAAAAGACCCGTAAGATCGGCCTCGGTGTTATGGGATTCGCTGACATGCTAATAAAATTAGAGATACCCTACAATTCCAAATCCGCCCTCCAAGTAGCTGATAAAATCATGTCACATATAAAAGTTGAAGCCCAGAAAGCTTCAATGGAACTGGCACTTGAAAGGGGCTCATTCCCAGCATTCAAGGATAGTAGATGGTACCAGGAAGGTTTTGATTATATGAGGAACGCCACACTCACAACCATAGCCCCAACAGGTTCGCTCAGCATAATAGCAGGTGTTACAAGTAGCATAGAACCTATATTTGCCGTATCATTCATAAGGGAGATTATCGACAGAAAACTTGTAGATGTAAACCCACTCTTCGAGGTTGAGGCGAAGAAAAGAGGATTCTATGATAAAGAACTCATGGAAAGAATCGCCAAGGAAGGATCCATTAGAAGGATTAAGGGTATACCAGCTGATATAAAACGTCTTTTTGTAACAGCCCATGAAATAGATCCAATCTTCCATGTGAAAATCCAGGCAACATTCCAGAAACACGTGGACAATGCTGTTTCAAAAACAGTGAACCTCCCGCCAAGTGCAAAACCAAAAGATGTGGAGAGGATTTTCAAAGCAGCCTATAAACTCGGATGCAAAGGCATAACAGTCTATCGTTATGGGAGTAAAAAAAGGGAGGTTCTAAAGTTCCCAGAATCCATCGAATATGCTGGTACATGCCGTGACATGACCTGTCCAAATTAGATTACCGCATAAACTACAAACTCCTCATTCTCATAAACCTTCTCTAGATAATCACAGCCCAAATCACTTAAATTAACCATATTAGGATTGTAGTATAAAAGATTCTTAGAACATGCAAATGGAAGATTATCATACATTCTCAACCTTTTATCATATACAAGATACCCTATACTGTCCTTGCGAAGCTCATCCTCCCTTGGGATCCCCTGAGAATGTTCTAACAAGGGATTAACAGGTTGTCTTGAATAAGCCATTATAAAAATCCCAGTATAATAATTTGAAAACGATGCAACTTTGGGCTTGTCAGCCTCTTCTTCAAACCATTCAGCAAGCTCCACTTCCCCCTCTGTGGGCGGTGCAATAGAAACCTTCCCATAGGCTGTTAAAACGCCAAAATCAGCAATCTTCGAACTTGAAAAATTCGCAACACCCTGGAATAATGAAAATGAAAAAATTAAAATTAAAAAGACACTAGCAGCACTTTTATTCATTTCTCTAAAAGCTCTGAAAGCAAATTCTAAACCAGAACCGGCCAATATAGATAAAGGCAACAAGATATAAATAAGAACCCTATATGAGATGACATTAATTCCAAAATAATAAGCCTTCGAGAGTAAAAACATCGAAAAGATCCATGATATGATAAAAAGATCCCTCAAACCAAAACCTTTATGGGCCCGGGCCAATCCTATAATAGCAAAACCACAGACAAGATAACCTAGGGCCTTCGGATAATTCAAGATACTAGTCCTCACGGAAATTGGCAGAGCTGTTGCAACCCCCCCAGAGGCTCCAAGGCTTTTAAGATACAATGAGGGCAACCACCAAACACTTGCAATAATAAAACCAGTCAAAATGAAAATCCCATAATCAGATATCACAGTCTTAAGGTTAATACCCCCTTTTAAAGCAGCCACTAGTAAACTAAATGTTATGAATGTGATTGAAATGAAAAGGCAAAGCGTGGCTGCTGGATGTATAAGTGCTATAATCCCCATTAAAGCCCCTGAAGCACATGCAAATTTTAATCTGGGAATTTTAATGGACTTATAATAAAAATAGATGCTAACTGGTAAAAATATCAGTGCCATGTTCTCTGGTAATGGTAAAATTATCCTCGTAGCTATAAAAGCCGAGATTAGGAGAATCCCGGCAAAAACCCCTGCAAGCCTATTATAGAAGCGCGCGCCTATAATAGTAATTGATAAGACTATAAAAGCCGCGAAGAATGGTTGCATGATCCTTGCAATCTCGAATGGGCTCCAACCCGAAATTAAGGAGAAAAAAGCTAATAAAAGGTGGAAAAGTGGGGGATAATTGATGAGCCTGCCTCCAGGTACATTATAAAGAGGGTCAAAGAAGGTGAAACCCTTACTCATATAAATCTGTGCAAGGTGTATATGATAAAAGATATCCCATCCAAGTGGCCATTTATAGTTTAGGGTTGTCCAAAGACAGATTATGAAGATAACCAATGAAGGGATAATATAAGCCAGTTTATTTTTATCCAGGGGATGGTACCACTCAAGAATTCTTCTCATGGACATTTTTCACCAGTTTCAATCGCCTGTAATATTATGGAAGATTCTTTCACTTTATCATGTTTTTGGGATGCTGAGGCTATCCTCTTTATACTTTCAAGTATTCTTAGTAGTGAGTCGAGCCAGTTGAATATATCCCCAGAGTATGCTTGTATCTGGTATCTTTTAAGGAGTAGTCTACTTATATCGGCGGGGTCTTTCCCCCTTAATCTCATTTTAACAATATACTCTGAAAGTTTATCTTGTATGCAATCACAGAATGGTCTCTCTTTACATTCGCAGGATAAGAAGTCAATTTGTATATTGATAAGAGCTTCTTGGAGTTTTTCATCTAATTTTATGATATTGTCACCATTAGAGATTATGTCTAGTGTTGAATCTGCGAATAGCTTATTTGAAAATTTAACTTTTAACCTGTGGGTTAATTGGTTGTGCAGACGATTGGAAAGGTAAGCATTTTCAAATGGTTCCATAGAAAGGGCTATTTCAAGGGGGTTCATACTATCCAAGTTTTCTTTTATATAATCGGCTTCTTCACATTTTAAGAAGGATTTGGAGACTGCCATGCCGTAATCTGTAACCTTTAATCTTCCATCATCCTCTATTATAAGACCATATGATTCTAGTATTTCAAGAGCCTCTTTTGGGCTAATGGGCCATGTAGGTTTTTCTTCAAGGTCTTTGATGTTTTTAATCGCGCCTGAACTTATATCAGCTAATAATTGCTCTGTAACATCCTCTTTGGTGTAATAGACGTTGACAGGGTCTAAACTTGTCTCAAGCAATTCTATGGCCTTTGATTCTTCGGTTTCTCCATCAAATGACATTCCAACTTCTGGTAGTAGGTATACTATGCCCCTGTCATGATATGATGGTCTTCCAGCCCTTCCAAGCATTTGGGAGAACTCGTTGGGGGTTATCCACCTGTTGCCCATGAGTAGTGTTTCGAATATTACCTGGGAGGCTGGGAAGTCAACGCCTGCTGCTAGTGCGGCTGTTGTGACCACCGCAGCCAATTGTTGGGATGCGAATTTCTTCTCGATCTTTCTTCTTTGTCGATAGGGTAACCCTGCATGGTATGCTTCAGCTTTTATTCCTCTTCTTTGGAGGTAATCTGCGATTAGTCTTGTTTTCCTCCTGGAATTCGTGAAGATTATGCTTTGCCCATGGAATCCTTTATTCGAAATGTTTTTAAATTCTCTGGTGGTTAGTCTTGTGATGAGATCTTTTTTTTCTTCTTCGTTTCTTGGGAATGCAAGATGTCTCTCTAATGTGACGGGCCTTTTATCATATTCAATTAATTTCAAATTGAATTCTGATGCTATCTCCTTCGGGTTGTCAATGGTAGCTGATAATGCGATGATCTGAGCTTCTGGGAATATTCTCTTTAACCTCGATATCATCCCATTTAATCTTGAACCCCTTTCCTCATCATCTAGTGTGTGTATTTCATCGATGACCACAACACCAAGCTCTTTTAGGATGTTGGATTTGTTAGATCTTAGTATGAAGTCTATGCCTTCATAGGTGCCCACGATTATATCAGCACCCTTGATGTCAGTGTCTGGTATTACAAGCTCTCCTCTAGCCTTCACCCTGTTCATCCCAACTTTTATAGCTGTTTTAAGGCCTATTTTCTCGTATTTGGATTTAAAGTCGTGGTATTTCTGGTTTGCAAGGGCTACAAGGGGTGTTAAAAACATGAACCTTTTACCCTCTAGGGCTTTGGGTATCCCGGCTAGTTCCCCTATTAGGGTTTTTCCACTTGCAGTGGCTGATACTATTAGGAGGTCTTCGCCTTCTAGGAGGCCTTCTTCTATTGCGAGTTTTTGCACGGGTAAAAGTTTTCTGTTACCATGCTTTTTTAATATGGTTTTAAATCGTTGGGGTATCTGTAATTCATCCACAAAAATTGGGTTTTTTTCACCTGTTGATGAGGTTATTTTATCAAATAATGTTAGATTGGGGTTCTTTAGTGGGTCGAAGCGGGGTTCGAAGACTTTTAAAACTTTTTCCAAGTCTTTTGTCCTCTGGAGGAGTCTTTTAAAGTTTTTGAATGTTGTTTTGTCCATTCTATTGTATTTGATCTCTCTTTTTATCACTTCATCAGCGCATTGTTTGCATATCCACTGTTTATTATATTGGAATGATGATCTTGGCGTGATGATTGTAACATATCCCTCAAGGAGGCAATGTTGACATATCCTGGCATAACGGTTTTTAATATTAAGGGACTCTAGAAATTCTTCTATTTCCTTGTCTTTCCTTGGAAGGAATATTAGCTGTTTTCTGAGAAGCTTTATGGCCTCTGCTGGGGGTGTTGGTTTTTCTTTTTTACCCTTTTTTATGATGAAGCGTTTTATCCTAGGCCCTTTACTAGTTCTTGTTAGGCGGATGTGACCCTGAAATAATGGTCTTCTGCGAGAATTTAAAGCCCCTTTGGCTTTTCCTATGGGTAGTAATTCTATTATCCTTTTTTTCCTATTTAGTACTATCATTTTCTCTCTTCTTTTTTAGTAGTTCAATTGCCATTTCTCGTAATTTGAATTTTTGTACTTTGCCACTGGCTGTTAATGGAAACTCCTCCACGAAGAAAACATGTTTGGGCACCTTGTAACGGGCTATCCTTTCTATTGCATAATCTCTAACATCCTCTTCCTTTATGTCAGCGCCTTTCTCTTTTATGACGAAGGCTCCGACGATTTCACCATATTTTTCATCTGGTATTCCCACTACTTGGACATCTTTGATCCCTGGCATGGTATGTAGGAATTCTTCGATCTCCCTTGGGTAAATGTTTTCACCGCCTCTTATGATCATGTCCTTGATACGTCCAACAATAGAATAATAACCGTCCTCGTCCATGACAGCCAAGTCGCCACTGTGAAGCCAACCATCTTCATCTATGACCTCCTTTGTCATCTCCGGCATTTTATAATAGCCCTTCATTACATTGTATCCTCTGCAACATATCTCTCCTATCTGTCCGGGTCCGAGTTCTTCTCCTGTTTCAGGATCCACTATCTTAACTTCTATGTGTGGGAGTGGTTTTCCCACAGTTTCAACCCTTTTTTCTATAGGATCATCCACACTACTCTGCGTAATACCCGGGGATGCTTCTGTAAGCCCATAGACAATGGTAACCTCCTTCATGTGCATGTCATTGATAACACGTTTCATGGCCTCGATTGGACAGGGCGATCCTGCCATGATCCCTGTTCTAAGGGAGGAGAGATCGAACATGTCGAACATCGGATGTGTGAATTCTGCTATGAACATTGTGGGGACGCCATATAGTGCTATGCACTTTTCTTTTTCAACTGCGGCCAATACTAATAGCGGATCGAATTCTTCCAGGATTACAAGGGTCCCTGCGTGGGTTAAAATTGCGAGCACGCCAAGTACTATCCCAAAACAATGGAATAGTGGCACTGGGAGGCATAGTTTATCTTTTTCTGTGAACTTTTGCCTTTCACCGATATAGTAGCCATTGTTGAGGATGTTTCGATGTGTTAGCATCACGCCCTTTGGAAATCCTGTTGTACCGGAAGTATATTGCATATTTATAACATCGTCATTGTTGAGGGTCTTTTTCACTTTTTCCAGTTCACTATCTGGGATGTGTTTCCCTAGTAACATCAGTTCATGGATGTTATACATTCCGCGATGTTTAGCGGCTCCAATATAAATGACACTTTCGAGCTTTGGGAACCTCTTACTTTTAAGGTTGCCCCTTTCATGGCTTTTAAGTTCAGGTACTAATTCGTAGATTGTCCTTATATAATCAACATCACGGAAACCGTCTATGATAGCTATGGCATTCATATCGGATTGTTTCATCACATATTCTAGTTCATGGCTCTTATAGGCTGTGTTTATTGTGACGAGTACGACTCCTATTTTTGCCGTGGCGAAGAGGAACGTTAACCAATCAGGGACGTTAGTCGCCCAAATACCTAGATGGTCGCCCTTTTTGAGGCCGATGGCTAAAAGTCCTTTCGCTAACAGGTTGACTCTTTCATTGAATTCATGATATGTGAATCTCAGATCCCGGTCAGGATAGACTATAAATTCTTTGTCGGGATATTTCTTCACCTGTTTTTCTAGGAATTCGCCGATTGTATCTTCTGTGAAAACCATAAAATTCCCCCATTCTCTGTTAGAATGGTGTGTAGACTACTGCCAGTATCTTTGCTGGTTTATCGTATCGTGTATGTAGATGATGTGGTACTACAGAATCATAATAGATGCTGTCCCCTTCCCTGAGGTGATATTTTTCTTTACCATATAATATTTCGATTTCTCCTTCAAGCACGTATATGAATTCTTCGCCTTCATGGGATGAAAGTTTGAATTTATCCTTGTGGGGTTCAACTTGGACTATGAATGGTTCCATGTGTCTGTCAACCTTCCCAGCTGCGAGGGAATAAAAATCAAGGTGACTTTCACTTGTTTCATCCTCCTGCCCGGAAAAGTGTATGACCTTCCCGGCTTTCCCCTCCCTTACGATCACTGGGCCTTCTTCTATTGTATCATCTAATAGCGTCCCTAATCTGACTCCGAGGGATCTTGAAATCTTGATGAGGGGGGCGAGTGATGGTATGATCTCACCCTCTTCTATATCCTTTATAAGATCCTTTTTAACTCCACTATTCTTGGAAAGTTCTTCAAGACTTATCTCCTTGTCCTTTCTAAGCTTTTTTATCTTTTCACCAATGGTGGCCTTGGCTATCACATGATCACCTGGAAAAACTTCTTATAAAAAAATCGTTTGTATTATATTTTACCAGTGTATCATAAAAAAGATTAACCCAAAGTGTCCCATCATAAAAAAATGGATATAATTAAGACTTCCACAACCTTTAAACTTATCAATGAAAAAGATTAAAAATAGTTGTATATCCTATAATGTCGCTGGGGGTTTTGATGCGGAAAGAGTACTTTATAATACTTGTAGCAGCCCTTGCAATTATAGCTATCCTAGCATTTTACACGACCAGCGAAAAGCCTTTAACTGATAAGAGAGTTGCCATTATAATATTTGACAGATACAATCCCATAGAATTAGAGGCTGCGGAAAAAATAAGTGAAAATTATACCATCATAGCTGCTGACAGGATAAACAGAGACTATGACATCTACATCGAGGATATGAACCTAAAGGATATAGGCCAATATGATGCTTTAATACTCATCGGTGGAAGTGGAGTATACGACAGAGTAACAGGAAAAATAGATGATCCAAATATGGAGAAAGTTATCGAACTCGTTAAAGAAGCCAACAGGCAAGGTAAAATTATAGGTGGAATCTGCGCGGCCCCTGCAATACTAGCAAAAGCAGGGATACTAAATGGTAAAGAAGCCACCATATACCCTGGCCTCGAATATATACTAACTGAAAACGGCGCAAAATATGTGAAAAGGGATGTTGTAGTCTCCGGGAATATAATAACTGCAAAAAATCCTAACGTGGCTGATGAATTCGCGAAGGCAATAGCCGAAAAACTCGGAAGATAGTGGTCCATAATGGCATCCAAAAAGGATGATACTATATCAGCCGCACTAATAGGATTATGTTGCCTTGGAATTTTGATATTGGTTGTTATTGGGGGTCTTTTACCTGAGTCAGATACCGGGGACAATATCACATCTGACATTGATAAAGGCAATGAAACCACTCTACCTGCTAATAATACAAGTGGACAGAACATATATGAGGCGAGTGGCTACTGTTATCATGTAGTGGATGGGGATACAATAGATGTTGAAGGCGTTGGACGCATACGCTTAGTTGGTGTTAACACCCCGGAACGTGGACAGCCAGGATACCAGGAAGCAAAAGATTTCGTAGAGGAAATGTGCTTGGGTAAAACAGTCCACTTAGACATTGACGATGCTAAAAACCGTGACAAATATGGTAGAATACTCGCTGTAGTTTACGTGGATGGTATGAACTTAAACGCAGAATTGCTCAGAAGAGGATACGCCGAAATAATGTACATACCCCCTTCAGAATTCGACCCATACACATGGACCTAACAAAAAAAGTGTAATGGTCATGAGAAAGTCCCACTTGTCAGACTAGATATTACATAAAAAGGTCTTAGATATTATCCCAAGAAAAAACATATATAATAAAACGTGAGAACATTTATAAGAGAAGGGCTTCTAGGAATGATAAATGCTAGGGTTTATCATATCTTAGAATATCTACTTCTCAAAATGTGAGTATCATACTCATAAAATTAGAGGGTGGGGAAAATGGATAAGAAGTTTTTACTTTCCATATTTGCTGTGATGGTGCTTGTAACTTCTTGTTTTGGATGCATTCAAATTCAATGGCCATTCACTAACCCACAGAATAATACCACAAATCCGCCCGTAGTTATTCACACCGGTGATGGATCCTCTGGGAATTCAGGATCCTCAGGAGCCCAAGAATGTCCAAACTGTGGATATTATCCATGGTATGTGGGTACAAGGTGTCCACAGTGTGGATATGGAGACGACGATGGCTTATTAGTCTGTCCAAACTGTGGATCCTATAGTTACCATGCTACAGGTACTGCTGGCTATGGAGACCCAAACGGCTATTGTTCAAACTGTGGATATCGCATATACGGCTAGATGAGGATTTTATGGGGGATTATCCCCCCATTTTCCATGTTTTTATAAATTGAAGGATTTTATGAGTAGTTCTTCGTTGACGAAACCTGCCCTGAATACTTCGCCTGTGCGAAGATCGTTGATGAAAACCTCAGCCGGGGCGAACATGCCCTTATCTATCTTGTAGAAATCGTAATCAGCCTCCTTAAATATTTCATAGAATGGTCTGCCATAGTCTTTGGAGGCTGATGATGGAAGATTCTCTGCGAGGGATTTCAGATCGTCGCCATCTTCTGATTGGATATAATAGTATGTACGGCCTCCGAAGAGCACAGCATCATTTGTTTTACCCATTGCTTTCAGTCCATCAGGGTCTACTGGTGCTATTGGTGCTATGCCAGCAGCATACTTCACCTTTTTAACATCAAAATCTAGAGCCTCCAGCATTTTATAAGTGCCGTTTTCAACAACTCTACCTGAAATTTGTATTGAACCTACAATTGATGCAGTTGGGGCTACCAATGCATAGACATTCTCGGTTGAAACTCCACATTCTTCGGCTATATTCTCTGTAACGTCCTCGTCTGGTAATTTGTCACTTTCAAGGGCTATTATCGCGATCTCAGCATCATCCTCATAATCTATCTCTTCGTATGTTTCACTTGGTTTCTTGGATAATGCGCGGGCCGGGCCTGAGCCCAGTGCAAAAAAGTCTCCGACGTTTACAGCCCATCCTGCCTTCTGGGATCCTAGAGTTGAAATGGCTGGGAAGTCTGTCTTCACTTTTACTGATGGTAGAGCTAACCTCTTGGAGAGGTCTGCTGGTATTGATATGCCCACACTCGCAAGCCCTCCAAGGCAAACTTTGGTGTAAAGTTCACCGGCTTTTATACTCCCTTCCACGTTCACTCCACAATCTAGGACTGTTGAACCATTATCTAATCTTTGTATTTTAATTTTAAGGTCATCTGACTTGGATATCATCTCATCAACTATTTTTTTAGCCCTTAAGTTTACACTTACCATACTAATCACCTCGATATCATTTTTTGCGCTTCTTCAAGGTCTGTTTCGTATATGTGGGCGCTTATGGAGTGGATTGTTATTGGGCCTACTTGGGTTCCCGTTTTTTCCGCGACATGCCTGGTAAGGTATGCTAGGCCTACTGCGTTGGGGAACCATGCGCCGTAGATGTCGTGGGATCTCCAAACTCCTGTTGTGTGCAGTTTACCTTCCCTGATTTTGAAGTCTATGAGTATCATGCATGGTATTTCATCTTCTTTTGAATCTATTTTGGGATCCCATGTTATCATTGTGGCTCTTCTGGTCTTTTTGAATTTTTTAAGCCTTTTTATGGCCTCTTTTACTTGGTCGACTTGGAAGTGGCCTCTTAGTCTGTTACCATAGGTGTATGTGAAGCCTGGGTTTTCGGGTGTGAGGAATTGGTTTGCGTATTCTTTGAGTTTTTCACCGGTCCAGAAGTATCCTTTTGGGACTTCGACTTCTTCGCTTATGTGGTAGAAGTTTGTTTTGAATGGTGTCTGGATTTCTACTATTGCGTTGAGGATTTCTAATGTCATGGAGCCTCTTTCGTCTTTTATTGGTTTGCCTTCTTTGAGTATTTTTTTTAGGAGTTTTTGCCATCCGTCTTTGATTTCATTGGCTTTTATCTTGTAGGGCATTAGCTGCCTCCACCATGTTTTTGAGTTTGGAGAATGCCACATTCCTTGGAAGTTTTCTCATCCCACAGTCTGGGTCTATGATGATTTTTTCTTCTCCAATTATTTTTATACCTTTTTTGATGAACTTTTTTATTTCTTGTATGGTTTCTATTTTTTGGCTTTTTGTGTTGATGCATCCGAATCCTATTTTCTTGTCTTTTATTTCAAAGTCTTTGATGATTTCTAAATTTTTGGGAGTTCCTGCGAATTCACAATCTATTATTTCCACGTTGAACTTTAGAAGGTCCTCGAAGACTTCTTCTATATCCCCGCAAACGTGTAGGGCTACTGGCACGCTTATAACATTTGATATCCTTTTAACTGCTTTTTTGGCCGTTTTAATATCGACGATACCAGTGGACAGGAATGGTTCGTCAATTTGTATCATAGAAGCTCCAGACTCTTCAAGGTATGATGCTTCTCTCTTTAGGGCTTCTGACATGTCCATTATAGCCCTTTTTTTATCTTCTGGATCATAGAAGCCCTCAATTCTTGATGAATAGACTAGTGTGCTGGGGCCTGTGATTATACCCTTAATCTCTTGTTCGCCTCCAAGTCTTTTAATGATTTTCTGGGAGAATTTGAGGTCTTGAGCGCCTATAGGGTTCTGGGGTGGTAGTATTCTTGTTATTATCTTTGATGTGCCATTGTCGACTTTCATCCCTGGGATTTTTGACGCGAAGATGCTTATCATGTCCCCTCGTACTTGTCCGTCGGAGATTATATCTATACCTGCTTTTAATTGGTCTTTAACTGCTATTTCAATTGCATTTTTGTAGGGGTCATAGGATCCTAGGATTTGGAGTAGTTTTTCTCTCCAGTTTCTTGGTTTGGATGGTTGGCTTGGATAACTTCCAACTACTGTCGTTAATATAATTGCAGCCCCCAGGGAGGTTTATTTTATCGCAACCTTCTCTATTTTTTCTATTTCTTCCCCTTTTACAGGTATTTCGACTACGGCCGTCCCATAACAAGGTTTTGTATAGGGTATCATGACTGTGTTCTTTTCCTTGTTGATACCGATGGGTATTGGGGGTATTCCTATAACTCTCGCTCCAAGGATTTTTTCACCAGCCTTAACATATAGAACTTTCCGGGCTCTTTCCTTGATCAATTTTGCACATTCTCTGAATCCGGCCTTTGAAATATGGATTTTATAATCTTCTGATTGCTGTAGATAAGTTTCGAGACAAAATGACATTTTAATCCTCCAATTCTTCTAGGAGTTTATCTATGCGCACTTTCAATGGGTTGGGGTTGTGATGAGCTCTTGCAGATACTATGTGAGAGTCTGTGTTCTCTTTAACCTCTTTTTCAAGTGTGTTTAAAATCTTCGCATCTCTTTCAAATATTATTGCTATAGATGGAATCTCCAGTATACTCTTAAATGTTATGAAGTATGTTAGGGCGGCGTCATTGTGTATAAAACCGAATAATAGATCATATTCACCCTTTGAAAGGCTATCAAGGGTTGAATCAAGATCTGAAGTCTTATCCAAGTATGATCTGGCAGGATCTGCCACTTCAAGCAATCTTAAAGTGGCTGGATTAGCAGTTACTGTTACCCCATAGTTCTTTTCCCTGAGCTTATGTGAGAGGTATAGGGCGAGTGGTGCTTGTATAGGAGATTCAGGGCATCCTAAGAATATTAAAGCCTCTTTCATCAGTTACACTTCCTTTATTTTAACTACATGGGCAACTATCAATGAACTTAAAAATATGAATGTTAAAAGTGCTGTTCCATTAATGCTCCTGTTAACAATGAAAAGGCCTATAATAGCCTGGGATATAAATGCTGTCAGAGAACCTATAAGGATGGCCTCCCTTCCAAGATAACTTTTCAATCCCTCTTCCCTCTTAGACCTGTAGATTTGAAGTAATTTGAAGCCTAATATTATGATACCAAGACACCAGACCAAGAAAAAGAACAATGTAAGGTATCCGAAATCATAAGCCCAACCGAATATCCCAGGTAGCATATAATCTATTATATCCTTCTTGCTTACTAGTATACCATAGAATATGGGTAATGGGAACCCGAAGAATAATATTAATGATAATGGCAGCGAAATGTATCCATCTGCGAAACCTTGGGACGCATCCCCCCAATAGGATGAAGATGGATTGTGTCCAATAAGGTAAGTGTTCTTAAGAACCATTTTTATGCTTGGGATAGCATTTTCCTCTATCCTTGTTATCCGAAGATAAGGGCTTAAAATGGTCATTTGAAAAATCCTTGAAACTAATTCAAGGGAGCCGAATGCTATTATAACGATTAGAATGAATAATATGACCCTTTTAAATGTGAGGACTGATTCCCTCCGGAATGATTTTGAAATTATGATCAGGCCCATGAATAATCCAAGAAGCCATAAAAGGAGGAATGAACGGTGCATCAGCCCCCCAAATATTGTTATACCACCTATGAGAAGGTATAAGAATCCTCTCAAACCTCTAACATCAACACCTGCATCCTCCATCATGTTTATAGCTGCTAATGCTGTTATCATCGTCATAAGTGCCAGGGACCCGAAGGGGTGAGTGTACTCTTGTTGTCCAAATGATGTGAAAAGGGAGATTATATCTATTCCAAATATTACATTGAAGATAACACCAAGAAGGAGGCAAAGGAAGAGTACAAATCCTAGTGAAATAGGGGCGAGATTAAATAGGAATATCATACCAGCATATAATATTATCGCTACTTCAATTATTAGTTGAAGGTGGTTTTGAGGGATTAATTGCAATCTATCCTCTCCCTTGTAACTTTAATCCCCATATGGATTAACCTCACATAAATAATTTTATTTTACAAACTTTTCAAAGAGTACCATATCCTCTCCCTCACCATTATACCCTTTGAAAACATTCACATCCCCAATTTTCTTGGTTTCAGGGCCTTTGTAGTCCTTAAATCCGTGTTTCTTGTAAAATGATATTGCTCTCTTGTTTATTGGTTTTGTTATAAGGGATATTCTCCTAATATTCTTCCTTTTAACATTCTCTATAAATTCTTTTAAGAGTTTGGATGCTATGCCATAGCCTCTAAATCTTGGATGAACACATAAAAGATGTATATATGCCTCCTTTGGATTGTCCTGTGATATGAATCCTAGAAGGAATCCTATCATCCTATGGTCTTCTTCGGCTACAAATGATGTGTTTGAGAAAAATTTTGTGAACAGATGATATATAGAGTTTCTCTCTGTGGCCATTGGTTTGCATTTCAATGCGAGTTCCGCTATCTTAATGAAATCCCTTTCCTTAACATTCCTAATATTCAATATATCACCCTAATGTAGGGTTAAATTTAAATAATATAATATCCAATAATTCCTTGTATAATGGGGGCTGGTAGCTCAGGTTGGTAGAGCGTCGCCTTGGCATGGCGGAGGCCCCGGGTTCAAATCCCGGCCAGTCCACTAACCCTTATTAGCTGCATTGTAAATGTTTTCGATTATTATCTTAAATAGGTCATCTGTTTCTATTTTTGGCGGCTTTTTATCATCTAATAACAATTTCAGGGCTAGTTTTACTATTTCATCCGTTTCAGTTGATCTGTGCATTAGACCATTCTCTATATAGAATTTATCTACTGCTAATGGTTTACCAGGGTAACATGATATGACAGGCGTTCCTAGGAGTGCGGCTTCACGGTTCATGGTACCCCCAGCCCCTATCATGAGGTCACATTTTTTCATCAGACTAAAGGTATCCACTGGCGGTTTAAGGATTGTCACATTCTCATAGCCTTTGAACAATTCGGCTTGTTCTTTGAATCTTGGTATGACTAGTATGTTAGCATGATCCTTGAGCATTTCAACTATGGGCGTTAAAACTGATTTGTGACAGTCTGCATCCAAATATGATGCTAAGGCCGGTTCCGGCCGCATTAGGATGGTCTTTTCTTTTTTTAGTTCCAGTTTAAGATCATGGAATATTTTATCATTGTATTTGAAATTTTGGAAATGTAGGATCTCTGATGTGCCCCTGTAACGTATTATGGAGTTTGGGTCCGCGCCTGTTTTTATAACATCCCAAAGGTCTATGACTTCTGGCATTATTATTTTCTCGCATAATGGTAGTGTGAGTTTATTAGCGGCTATTGCATGTTCATTATCGAGTATGTAGACACTGGGGATTTTAAGGCCGAATGTTACCCTTGGAAGTTCTATTGAATGCTTTGACACTCCAACATCAGGTTTCTCCTCTATTATCAGCTTTGAGAGCTTATAAGCCCTTTTAGTGCTCTCCTTTAATTTTTCAGCTAATGAGACTCCATGTTTGCCTATTGATATGAAATCGAATCCGAATAATCTCATTAATTTGTGTATGTCCCCAAATTTGCGGATGGTTATAATGACATCTTCCCCTTCCCCTTGTAAGTATTCAATGATATTCTTGAAAAATCTTACATGGGGTGCGTTTGTTATGTCAATCCATACCTTCACATGATCACCAAAAGGAGAGGATTACATGGCCTCTAGTATGGCTTCTATAACCTCTTTAATCCCTTCATCATTTTTTAGGCTGGTTTTTATAACCTTTACATGGGGGTTGATCCTTGATACGTCTTCCACCATTTTGTCAATGTCTGCGCCAACTGCATCTGCAAGGTCCACCTTGTTTATTATTACGAGGTCGGCCTCTTTGAAGATCAGTGGGTGTTTCTGGACGGTGTCATCACCTTCTGTGGCGCTTATGATAACTATCCTCATATGCGAACCAAGATCAAAATCGACTGGACATATGAGGTTTCCCACATTTTCTATGAATAATAGGTCTATTTTATCAAGTGGGAGGTCTTCAAGGCCGTGTTCTACGAGGTGGGCGTCAAGATGGCACTCTTTGCCTGTGTTAAGACCCACTACTGGGATGTTATACTTTTTAACTCTTTCAGCATCAAACTTGCTTATAATGTCACCTGCTATCACGCCTATGGAATAATCCATATTTTCTATGAGTTTCTCTATGAGCGTGGTTTTGCCTGAACCTACCGCTCCGAGGAAGTCTATTGCAAAGACCCCTGCCTTGTCAAGTAGTCTTTGATTACGTTTTGCAAGTTTTTTGTTGGCTATCAGTATATCATTTTGTATTTCCACCTCTGCAATCTTGTGCATAATATTATTCCTCCTGTTCAATTTTTATGTTCTTGATGTTGCATTCTCTCCCATCAATTATCTTAAAGTTGCCCCTGCCACAAGATGGGCATGAAATTATCGGATTATAATGGTCTAATTCATCATTGGATCCTATTCCACCTTTATATCCGCAGGAACATTCTATCTTGGCGGGTATTACTTCAATGTTAAATTTCGCACCCTCTAGTATAGTGTCTTCACTTAAAACTTCTAATATGAATTTTATCTGCTCTGGGTTAAGAAGTGTTAACTCTCCAATCTCGATTGTAACCTCTAATACTTCTATGGCATTGTTCTTCTCGGCAGAGTCAATAACTGTTTTTATAATAGCATCAGCCATTGAAAGTTCATGCAAAGGGATCACACCTCTCAGAGTCTAATAATGGTATGGATTTATATTATCTATGAAAGGAGTTAATATAGTCTATGTGAATATTAAAATATTCCTTGCAAGGGTGATCATCTTGATAATAGGGGGTTCTGCATCTCAAAATTTGGCGGCTAAGGTTGCTAATCTACTCCATGATCGATTGTGTCCAATAGAAACACACAAGTTCCCTGATGGTGAAAGATACATTAGGATAAAGGGTGAAATCCCCGATGAGGTTGTTGTCATCCAATCAACAGGGTATCCTCAGGATGAAAATTTTATGGAGTTATTTTTAATAATAAAAACCCTTAAGGATATTGGCGCCGATAAAGTGAAGGCTGTGATACCATACCTTGGATATTCAAGACAGGATAAAAGGTTTAAACCCGGCGAAGCCGTTTCTGTGAAGATAATAGCAGAACTACTAGAAGCTGCGGGTGCTGATGAAGTATTCTCCGTCAACTTGCATGAACATAATATAATCAAATTTTTCAACATACCGGCTCATGAGCTTTCAGCCATACCGCTACTTGCAAAACATTTATCCCCAATAGTTGATGATCCTATCATAGTCGCGCCTGATAAAGGTGCCTTGGCCCACGCCAAGACAATGGCTGAGATAATAGGCTGTGAATACGATTACATGGAAAAAGTGCGTATTTCACCCGAAAAGGTGGAGACACGCCTTAAAAGCTTTGATGTGGAGGGTAGAAGTGCTATAATAGTTGATGATATTATCAGTACAGGGGGTACAATTGTCAATGCAGCTAGGATATTACGCAGTCAAGGCGCTAATGATATCAAAGTGGCTTGTGTACATGCTGTGCTCGTTGATGATGCTCTATTAAGGATATTCTCAGTTGGCGTGGATGATGTTATAGCCACTGATACCATAAAATCAGAGGTTAGCAGAGTATCAGTGGCTCCACTTATAGTAGAAGCCCTAAAAGGGGATTAATGGGTTGTGGGATTCTTTATTATACCCTTTGGCATGATATCGCTGCTTATCCTCTGCATCTTCTCTATGAGACTCTCCTTACCCTTACCAATGAGAGCATGTTCCAGGACCTCTCCTAGGCTTTTCACGGGTATTACTTCTATTTTATCCTCATATTTCTTCTCGATCATCACATCATCCATGTTAGCCTTTGGGATGAGCACTTTTTTTATCCCTGCTTCTGCCGCGGCTTCTATCTTACCTGTAACGCCGCCAACGGGTAATACATCCCCTCTTATGCTTAATGATCCTGTAAGCGCCACGGACTGATCCACTGGTATCTCTTCAAGGGCTGATATTACTGCTGTGGCGACTGATACGCTTGCACTGTCACCCTCCACGCCATCGTAGGCTTGTAGGAATTGTATGTGTATGTCATAGTTGGAGATGTCGGTACCGGTATATTTTTTGATAAGTGCACTTACATTCTGGACGGCTTCCTTGGCTATCTCACCCAGTTTACCGGTTGCTATGATTCTACCTTCTTCTTTGCTCTGTGCGGGGGCGGCTTCAGCGGCTATGGGCAATATTATACCACTACGATCCCCTATGATTGCCAATCCATTCACTCTACCGATTTCACTTCCATGGGATTTGAAGACGCTATATTTCTTCTTCTGGGTGATGTACCTGTCCGCTATCTGTTGTTCGAGGGTTCTTGCAAATTTCTTCGCCTTTAGCACGTGCTTTTTGGATACGAGTTCCGCGCCCTCGCTCTTTGCAATATCACCAGCTGCTCTTACAAGGCCTCCAAGATCCCTTAATTTTAGGGTTAGTGAATCTTTCTTACCTGCTCTTCGCTGGGCTTCCCTTATGATCTCTTTTATGGCATCCTTGTTGAAATGGGGTATCCTTCCATCCTTTTCCACTTCTTGTGCCACGAATTGTACAAGTTTTTCTCTGTTCTCTGGGGTGTCTGGCATGGTGTCTTTCATGTAGACCTCATATCCATAGCCTCTTATCCTTGAACGTAACGCTGGGTGCATTCCTTTGAGTACATGTAGGTTACCTGAGGCTACGAGCACGAAGTCACAGGGTACTGCTTGTGATCTTACCATGGCGCCGCTGCTGGTTTCGCTTTGTCCTGTGATTGAGTATTTCTTGTCTTGCATTGCCGTTAGGAGTTCTTGTTGTGTTTTCATTTTCATTGTACCTATTTCGTCGATGTATAGTACTCCTTTGTGGGCTTTGTGTATCATCCCTGCCTCTACTCTTTCGTGTGCTGGGGTTCCTAGGCCTCCTGACTGGTATGGGTCGTGTCTTACGTCTCCTAGTAGTGCTCCTGCATGGGCTCCGGTTGCGTCGACGAATGGTGCTGTTTTTTTCCCTTCATTGTTTATTAATAATTTTGGTACCATTATTGTTTTCTGTGGTCTTACTTGTTGTAGTGCTAGGAATATTATCCCCGCTGCTATTATTGCTGCGAGGAATTGTTTGAGCATGAATCCCATGAGGAGTATGAAACTTATTATAGCGATCATGAAGAGGTTTTTCTTTTCTTCTTGGGCTCTTGCCCTGTTTTTGTGGCTCATCACAATCCTTTTACCTTCACCGGCGGGTACTGTGCTGATCACGGGATTGTTTGGGTCGTCGAGGTTGGGATAGACCAGTATATCTTTGAGTTCTTCTCTTGGTAATAGTTCTGCCATCGCCCTTGCGAGCATTGATTTTCCTACTCCAGGTTCTCCGATGAGTAGTACATTACGACGTTGCTCAGCAGCCTTTTTTATCGTTTCAACCGCTTCTTCCTGGCCTATTATCTGATCTATTAATCTTTTGGGTACTGGTATGTCTTTTGAAGTTTCATATGAAAATGATTCTTTCATGTTAGCTTTTTTAACCTCGCTTGTCATGTTTATCCAGATTCCTCCCCTATTTAAATTAAAAAAATAATCACTATGATACTAGGATGTTTTTCATAAGTTAAATATTTTTCTAACATTTATTTATTTTATTATTTTTTTATCTCAGCTATAAGTGCAAGTGCATTCTGTATGAATTTTTCGACTATCCTACGATACTTCTCTTCCCTGGCCCTTAACTCCTCCTCCATCTTCTTCTTCTCAGTGATATCCCTTATAATGGATGTAGTATAGTTTTCCCCATTGAAGGTCCAGGGGGTTAATGACATTTCAACTGAGATGATAGTTCCATCAGCCCTTCGACTTTTAGTTTCGAATATTTTGCCTGCGAGGGGATGTTCACCCTCCCTCTTGAATTTGTCCATCATCTTCTTAAAATCTTCATGAAACTCGGATGGTATTATAAGGGTAAGTTCCCGGCCTATGATTTCATCACGCTCATACCCGAATACCCTATAAAATGAGGGGTTCGCCTCGAAAATCCTACCATTCTCATCGACTATGAGTATGGCATCAGCAGTGGATTCAAAGACGGATTTGAACCCTTCTAATAGTTTTTCGCTGGGTTTCATTGATAGGAATATCCTCCCATCCTTGAGTGGGATGCATGTCACAAGCACAGGTATAATTGAACCATCAACCTTGAGATTTGTATGTAGATCCTCAACAAACCTCCCTGAAATCCTAGTATCCAAAATATCCTTAAGATTAACCCCTTTTAACCTATCCTCTGGTAGGCCAGTTAATTTTATGAATTCATTATTATATTCTTCTATGACAGAATCTTTTGCTATGAGATTAGCACTTTTAGAATATTCAAAGAAGATATCTTCAAGGCTAGGGGATTCCATGAAATCAACCTCACTACTTTTTTATCTAAAGTATTGGATATATATACCTAACAGTCACTGGGGGATAGTCATCATATGAGCGCAAAGTGTATAATGATCCAGGGAACATCATCAAATGCTGGTAAAAGCGTTATGGTAGCTGCACTCTGCAGGATATTCGCAAAGAAAGGATACAGAGTGGCGCCATTCAAATCACAGAACATGTCACTCAACTCCTACACAACAAATGAGAACAGAGAGATAGCAATGGCACAGGTTCTGCAAGCAGAGGCCGCAGGCGTCGAACCATCACATCACATGAATCCCATACTATTAAAACCCAAGGAAGAGTTCATATCACATGTTATAGTCCATGGAAAACCAGCAGGGGACATGAACTTCTATGATTACCAGAGAAAATTCCGAAAAAAAGCCTTAAAGGCCATAAAAGAATCCTTAGACCATCTAAGAAAAAATTATGATCTTATAATCATTGAAGGTGCGGGTTCGCCAGCAGAAATCAACATGCGCCAATACGACCTAGCAAATATGGAAATAGCACACCTAGCAGACGCTGACGTGATACTAGTAGCCGACATAGACAAGGGAGGCGTATTCGCATCAATCGCAGGCACATTCATGCTACTAGACAAGAAAGACAGAAAAAGGATAAAAGGAGTGGTTATAAACAAATTCAGGGGAAACTTGGACATACTATTACCAGGCATCAAAAGGATAGAAGAAATAACCAAAGTCCCAGTACTTGGGGTCATACCTTATGATGAAAACCTCAAATTGCCAGAAGAAGACTCAGCCTCGCTATCAGAGAGAAAATACAAAAGTAAAGGAAAAATAAAAATAGGAGTCCTAAGGCTGCCGAGAATATCCAACTTCACAGACATAGACCCCCTAGAGTATGAAGAAAACGTTTCAATAAGATTCATAGAAGCAGAAGATACACTCCACGGATTAGATGCCATAATAATACCAGGGACCAGGAACACGATAAACGACCTTCTATTCCTAAAAGAAAAAGGATTCCACGACGAAATAAACGATCTTAAGGATGAAAGTCTAATATTTGGGATCTGTGGAGGATTCCAAATGCTAGGCAAAAAAATAATAGATGAAGACCATAGAGAATCACGACATGGGAGCATAGAAGGCCTAGGACTATTAGACTGTAAAACAGAATTCACAGGCGCCCCAAAGATAATAACACAGAGCCAGGGAAAAATAATAGGCCAAGGAATATTCCAGGGATTAAAGGGCGCCCAAGTCAAAGGCTACGAACTCCATGAAGGCATAACAATCCTAGGAGACTCCAAACCTCTAATACTCCTAAAAAGGGGCTGCGGTAACATGCCAGGAAAGAAATTGGATGGGGCAGTTGAAGGAAACATTGCAGGAACATACCTACATGGCATATTCCATAACCTAAAATTCCGAAGATACTTCACAAACATACTCCGCGAAAGAAAAGGCCTAGAAAAAATACCCTACAATATAGACGAATACAATACAAGATTTTCCATTGAAAGACTAGCAAAGACCGTGGAAGAAAACATCAACCTAGAATTCATAGAAAAACTAATAGAATCAAGCCCCTAGAAAAGGCCTTGCTATCGTGAAAAGGACGAAGATCGTCACGATTATCCCCGAGATAATAATTGGAATCCCACTCCTTGGAATATCCCGCAACTTCACAAAACCAGTCCCATGGGCCATGGCCACCGTAGGATCTGCTGTAGGTAACATGAAAGAGAGTGAACATGCTATTGCAACAGGCACGGCATAAATACCAACAGGTAAATGTTGCGTATGGGCAAGGGTGACAGATAAAGGCACAAGTATAGCTGCCAATGCTATATTAGACATAACCTGCGTTATACTAACAGCTAAAACTATAAGGACAAGGGTTATGATTAAGGGGCTGGGGGATCCTAAGGCCACTATTATATCCTTTATAAGCCACTTAGCAGCCCCAGTATTTAAGAGGGCGGATCCGAGTGAAAGAGCACCCCCAAAGAATATTATAAGCCCCCAGTCAATGTTCTTCTGCGCATCTCTCCAACTTATCACACCCGTGAAGAGGAAGAGCACACCAGCTATGAGTGCCACAGAATAACTATCTATGCCAGTCCAACCAGCTGTAACCCAAAGTACTATTGCAAAGAATAATATTAATAGGGTTATCTTTTCATTACGTTTCATTGGCCCGAGTAAATCGAGTTTATCATCCACGGTTTTGTTCCTGGTGTCATGGACTTCTGGTGGGAAAATTCGCAGTAAAATCTTCCAGACTATCAACATGAGTATTATTGAAAGTGGGAAGCCGAATATCATCCAGTTTAGGAATGGTATTTTTGTGTAGGCTGCTGCCATGAGGTTGGGGGCTGTTCCTATCTCTGTTGCGAGTCCACCTGCCAGGGAGCCAAATGATGCTCCGAGGACCATGCTCTTGGCGAAATTGCTTTCACCATTCTTGGCATTTTCACAGCCCATTAAGTCGATTATCTCTTTTATGACTGGGAGTAGCATTGCAAATGCCACAACATTTTCGATCCAAGCCGATAAGAGGCCTGTTGAGAATATGCTCACAAATAATGTCCGTTTAGGGGAAATTCCAAGTTTTGAGAGGAGTGTGTAGGTTAACCTGAGGGCGAGTCCACTCTCTCTTATCGCATTCGCCATTATAAAGCCGCCTATTATGAGAAATATTATAGGATTTGCAAATCCTATAACCGCATCTTCAAAACTCTGAATACCCATTAATGGTTGTATAAATAATATGATCATGGAAGTCACAGCTAATGGTACAACCTCACTAATCCACATGCTGACGGCGAAAACTAATAATGACAAGGCTGCATGGCCAGAAGATCCAATCCCAGGCAATGGTATAAGATAAACTATTAAAGCTAATAGTATGCTTATCAAAAGATAAAAATAATTCTTTCTGCTGGCCACATGGACACCAACTTTAAGTTGGTATCCTTTTTTATATATAAATGTTTCCATGAAAAACTTCCTATGAGGGGGGATATGAAAACTGTTCATAGAATAATTTTTAAAAATTCGAAGGATATGGATGAAATTACTAACGAGAGTGTGAACTTTGTACTCACATCACCACCATATCCGATGATAGAGATATGGGATAGTCTATTCTCATCGTTTAATCCTCGGATAGGTGAAGCCCTCGAAGACGGGGATGGGATGAGAGCATATGATCTCATGCACAAAGAACTGAATAGTGTCTGGGATGAAATAGATCGGGTAATATGTCCTGGGGGGATTGTTTGCATTAATATAGGGGATGCCACGCGGAAAATAGGAGATTCTTTCAAAGTTTACGCAAACCATTCCCGTATAATATACTATTTCGAAAAGAAAGGCTACAATATTCTACCACTTATTATTTGGAAGAAACATTCAAATAAGCCGACAAAGTTCATGGGCTCTGGGATGCTACCACCAAATGCCTATGTCACACACGAACATGAATACATACTAATATTTCGTAAAAATGGCCCCCGTCAATTCAAAACAGAAAAAGAAAAAGAGAAAAGGAGGAATAGTGCATACTTTTGGGAAGAGAGAAATGAATGGTTCTCGGATATATGGGCCGACTTAAAGGGCACACCACAAAAATTAGATGATATAGAAAGAAAGACAGCAGCATACCCTTTAAGATTGGCATATAGGCTGATAAGCATGTACTCAATCCAAGGCGACACCATTTTAGACCCCTTCTTGGGCACTGGGACAACCATGATAGCTGCAATGTGCGCTGCCCGTAATTCAATAGGATATGAGATCGACACCAAATTTAAGAATATAATAGAAGCGCGAATAAAAGAGATTAAAAGATTATCAAGGGAACTCATCAGGGAACGCTTGAAAAAACATGCAAAATTGATCAAAATGAAAAATACTAGATATAGATCGAAATATTACGGCTTTAATGTTATGACAAAACAAGAACAGGATATATTATTCCAGATAATAAAAGAAATCAGAAAAGATGATGGAAACAGATTCGAAATAACCTATAAACCCTTAAAGTTTGTCAACTTTCTATGATTTGTATTTCTTCTCAAATCTCCTCCAAGACTTTGCAATGTATGGTTCACACTTATCAAGTTCAGTGAGTAGACACATTCTTATAGTGTCGGTCTTTATCTCCTCTTTACCCTCCAATTTCTTGGTTACACTCTCATATATCTTGTCTATTATCTCCTTTTTCTCTTCAAGACTATAACCCGCATCGATAGTAGCCTTTTCGAGAGATGCTCTGATCTTCCAAGGCTTATATGGCTCCAATCTCCCTCTTCTCTTTATAACCCTCATCACTCTTCACCATCCGCATCTCATGGGGTTTTTCTAATATTAAGTGGGGGGTTTAATCTCTCAAATCCGTAACTGCTGGGATTTCACAAAGCTTTCTATCCTTTGCCGTCCATTAAGACACTGGATTATATTTTATTTTTGGACATATTTAAACTTAACATACCAGCCCCCTTCTTCTATCCACTTTCTCACGACGGATCCTCAGGCAACAGAATAAGATAAAGGATTATTCTGAATTCTAAAGACCATGATCTAAAAATTGGACTTATATTCAGTAATTTTTATATTTCATGTTACTATATTAGGTTCATAGAAATCTCATTGGTGTTCTATAATGCCAGTTATAACAGTTGAATATGAGGATCTGAAAGAACTGGGAGTAGATATAAGCAAAGACAAACTTATTGAGATTCTCCCTATGATGGGCAGTGACATCGAAGAATTTGATGAAAAAAGTGTAAAAGTGGAATTTTTCCCTAACAGGCCAGATCAACTTTCGGTGGAAGGTGTTGCAAGAAGCCTTAAAGGTTTCCTAGGCCTTGAGAAAGGCTTACCATCCTATAAGGTTAAAAAATCTCAGATGAAACTGTATGTGGACAAGAGCGTGACGAGTATAAGACCCCATATTGGGATGGGCGTTGTTAAGAATGTTAATTTTAACGATAAAAGGTTAAAGCAGGTTATGGAGTTCCAAGAGGATCTGCATTGGGTCATAGGAAGAGACAGGAAAAAGGTGGCCATAGGCATACATAACCTTGATGTGGTGGAGGCTCCATTCACTTACAAGGCTGTTAAACCAGATGAGGTGAAGTTCACCCCACTCGACTGTGACCATGAAATGACACCAGCCCAAATACTCAGAGAACATCCAAAAGGCGTGGAATACGCCCATCTCTTGGAAAAATTTGATCGTTATCCCCTCATCCTTGACAAGGACGATAACGTCCTCTCAATGCCGCCCATAATTAATGGGGAGCTTACAAAACTCACAGATGATACCAGCAACATCCTCATAGACGTCACAGGGATTGACGAGCGCGCTGTCATGCAAACATTGAATATAATCTGCACTTCCTTCGCAGAATCCAATGGCAGAATAGAAAGCCTTAAGATACTCCGCCCAGAAAAAGAACTTGAAACACCAGATCTAACAGCCAAAACAAAAAAATTAAAGGCTTCAAATGTTACAAGGATAACAGGGATAAAACTCGACTCAAAGACCATAATAGATCTTCTAGGAAAAGCTAGGATGGACGCGGAGATCATATCAGAGGATGAAATCAAAGTTAAAATTCCACCCTACAGGGTTGATATACTCCATGAAGTCGACATCATCGAAAACATAGCAATACAATACTGTTTCAATAATATTAAACCTGAGATCCCGGCAATCCCAACCATAGGAGAGGAAGACCCATGGTATGCGATTGACAAGTTCATAAGAGAAATCATGATAGGCCTCGGCTTCCAAGAGATCATGAGTTTAATGTTAACCAACGAAGAAAACCATTACCTGAAAATGAGACTCGAAGAAGATGAAAGAGTTGAAGTGGCACAGCCAATATCCACTGATAGGACAATGATAAGAAAAAGCTTACTTAATGGCCTGCTGGAATTCCTAGAAGCTAACAGGCACGAAGACCTGCCACAGAAGATATTTGAAATAGGTGATGTAGTATACATTGACAAGACCCAGGAGACAAACACCCGACTAGTTAAGAAACTTGCAGGTGCTATAATACACTCAAATGCCAACTTCACCGAAATAAAATCCACAGTAGCAGCTATAATAGAAAATCTTGGATACAAATTCCAAATAGAACCCATGGATCATCCATCTTTCATAAAAGGCAGATGCGCAAAAATAGAAGATAATGGGTTAAAAGGATTCTTCGGAGAATTACACCCAGAGGTTATAACCAACTTCAAATTAGAGTACCCTATAATCGCCTTTGAAATAACATTCCCTAGCAGATAAGGCCACAAGGCTTATCTTCCAATTACTGTGACCCTGACTCTGCGCCTTCTTGGACCATCAAATTCAACAAAGAATATGCTCTGCCATGTTCCAAGATCTAGGGAACCACCAATAAGGGGTATGCTCTGACTACCCCCTATGATCATCGCCCTTAAATGGGAATCTGCATTATTATCAATGGCATTATGCCCATAGGATCCGCCCATAGGTATCAACTTTTCAATAACCTTCTCAAAGTCTCCAAGGAGCCTTGATTCATTCTCGTTTATGAAAATAGCTGAAGTAGTGTGTCTCGTGAAAACATTCACAATACCCTCGCTGATACCGGAAGCCTTCACAATATCTTTCACCTTCTGTGTTATGTTCACAAGTTCCATCCTCTTTGAAGTCTTTATGTTTATTTCATCCGAAAACATTTCCACTATGATCAAACCTCCTATCTTCTGTTGGATAAGCGTGAGGTCAACTTGTAAAGGAAGCTTTTCTCATGATAAAATGCATGATGAGGGCAGAGTTCCATGCAGCATAAACAATTCACACACTTTTCATAATCAAATACTGGAGATGACATGCCCTGAGTAAGGGCGCCGGTGGGACAAGCCTCTACACATACCCCACAATTTTTGCAATTTCTATCATCAATGGCTGGCCTCGACCACCAAAACCTTAAAAGTGTCTTAGCTAACCTCAAAGGTAAAAATTCAAGGGCATGATATATATTTGAGGGCCATTTGAAGTCATCTATTAGTGTGGGTTCATCCCCTATGACTTTAATGTTACCTAAGCCTTTTCCGAGTCCCCTTTCTATTGCTATCCTATTAGATGGTATCATATATGGATCCATTCCAAGGATGTGGGAGATGTAAACGTCTAATGCTACTGTATCATTTGATGCGAGTATGATTCCAAGTTTTCTTGGATTGCCTCCTGATGGGCCGTTGCCTTCCATTCCAATTATACCATCTACGATGGTCAGGTTTGGTTGTGTGAGTTCATATATGTCAACTATTCTTTCACTGAATTCTGAGGGGCTTGGGTATCTTCTATGGTAATCTGTTTTTCTGGCTCCTGGGATGGCCCCGTACATGTTTTTTATGGCGCATGTTAATATTGTTAGGTTATGGGTTTTTATCTTCGGGAGGTTGATGATGAAATCGCATTCTAGTATGGGTTTTGCTATGGGATATTTTTCTGATTTGAAATTTTTGATGTATGATCCTGTTGATTCGAAATTTAATAGTTTGATACCTAGTTTTTTGCTTATGCTTTTCATCCCAGTTTTTTCCCATAGGTTTTCTAGGTTGGTGTAGGGGCTTCCTGGACTGTCACCTATCATGACTTTCACATTTTTTTCGAGTAATATTCTTGCCGTGGCTTCTACAATTGTTGGGTGTGTTGTTATCCCCTCTTCTGGTGATGCGCCCATTAGAAGGTTTGGTTTGAGGAGTACGTTGTCGCCTTTTTCTAAATCATCAAATCCACTTATATTATTGATACATTCTCTGATGGCTTCTATGACCCTTGAAGGATCGTATGATGTGCATTTCTTCACTGCTATCAATGATGTCAATTATGGTCCCCCCCCATTTATTGGGTGTTGTGGAAGTGTTTATGGATCTTTTCGGCGAGCTTCCTGTTTATCCCCTCTACTTGGCTCAGCTCCTCTATACTAGCACCTTTAATAGCTTCTATCCCCTTAAAGTGCCTTAGTAGTCTCATTTTCCTCTTGGACCCTATACCTTTTATTTTATCGAGTTGAGAAGCCTTAAATCTTTTATTCCTGATTTTGCGATGGTATTCGATGGCGAACCTGTGGGCTTCATCCCTCACATGTTGTATGAGATGTAGAACCTTAGAATCTCTTGGTAGTCTTATTGGACTCATTGAATAGGGCGTGTATATTTTTTCATCCTCTTTAGCGACTCCTATAACTGGTATTTCAATGTTTAATGATTCGAGGACGCTTAAAGCTGAATTTAATTGTCCTCGGCCGCCATCTACTATTATAAGGTCTGCTTTTGTCTCATCCTTTGAGTATCTTCTTTTGATGATTTCGCGGAGCATGGCATAATCGTCGGGGCCCCTTGTGTGTATCTTGTATCGTCTGTAGAGGCCCTTTGCAGGCTTTCCATCTATGAATGTTACCATGGATCCTACTGGCGCCTCTCCACTAATATTCGAAATATCGTAGCCTTCTATCCTCCGGGGATGCTCTGGGAGTTTAAGTTGCCTTTTCAGTTCGGCTAGGATCTTATGGGTTTCTGTTTTCTCTTCTGAAAGTTCCTGGACGCTTTTAACCGCCGCCTTTAAAAGTTTTAGTTCAGATCCCCCTATAGGGGTTCTGATCTTAACTTTAACCCCCTTTAGGTTGGATAACCATTTCTCTAATAGTCTCCTCTTGTTTATGGCATATTCTGTGATTATTTCTTCTGGTATTTGATGTGGTGTTGAATAGTATTGTTGGATAAATGCTGATAATATTCCCCTAGGCGTTTCTTCCTTGATACTATCCATGGTGAAATCGTTTTTACCTATGATTTTCCCATCTTTGACGTGTAATATCATGATATGGGCTTTATCATCGAAACTAATGGTTATAATATCCTTGTCTATACCCTTGGTGAATGTGGTTTGTCCTTTTCCCATGACCTCCTTTAATGATATTATCTGGTCCCTTAGTGTTGCTGCTTTTTCAAATTCTAATTTTGATGCAGCATCCTCCATTTCCTCTTCCAATTCTTTTAGGATGTCCTTGTATTGTCCCTGGAAGAAAAGCTCCACTCTTCTGACCATCCGAATGTATTCATCCTTTGAAATATTACCGGTGCATGGACTGTAGCATAGGCCCATTTGGTTGTTGAGGCATGGTCCATCCATTCTCTTACAATCCCTGATCTTGAATAAGGATTTTAGAAATTTAATCATCTTCTTCGCGGCAAATGCGCTCGTGAATGGCCCAAAATAGGCTCCATCGGATGTTATTCTCCTTGTTATCGTTATTCTCGGATATTCTTCACTGGTAATTTTAAGGTAAGGGTATCTTTTATCATCCTTGAGATGGATATTATAGGGTGGTTTATATTTCTTGATAAGGTTGCTCTCGAGTATCAAGGCCTCCCTTTCAGTGTCTGTTATGATATACTCCACATGGTCTAAGTGTTTTCTCATGTTTTTTATTTTTGGATTATCTGTAGGCTGGAAATATGATCTAACACGTTTTCTCAAAGATATTGACTTTCCAATATAGAGTATGTTACCTTTCCTATCCTTTAGAATATAAACTCCGGTCTTATCTGGGAGATCCTCAACCTTCTTAACAGCCACTGCCAATTATAACCCCCTCTTAATGGAACCAACACCCCATAATGATTATATATGATACCGTGAATATAGTCTTTTAGTATAATTTTTTAGTTTTTTTGTCAGTGATTTGATGATGAAATTCAGATTAAAATCAAATTTCGAGCCCCGGGGGGACCAACCCAAGGCTATCAAAGCATTAGTTGATGGGATAAAAGAAGGTTTAAGGGAACAGACACTTCTTGGGGTTACAGGGTCTGGTAAAACATTCACGATAGCAAATGTCATAGAGGAGGTTCAAAAGCCCACCCTGGTCATCTCCCATAATAAGACACTAGCCGCCCAATTATACGAAGAATTTAGAGAGTTTTTTCCAGATAATGCCGTGGAATACTTTGTAAGCTATTATGATTATTACCAGCCAGAGGCCTACATCCCACAGACAGACACTTACATAGACAAGGAAGCTTCAATAAACGATGAGATAGATCTGATGAGACATTCAACCACACAATCCCTCCTCACAAGGGATGATGTTATCGTGGTCTCCAGCGTATCCTGTATCTATGGTATAGGAGCCCCATGGGACTACGGCGAATCTGCACTTTCACTCAGCGTGGGATCCCAATTAGATAGGGAGGAAGTCCTATCAGAGCTTGTGCACATGCAATATGAAAGAAATGATATAGAATTCGACAGGGGACAATTCAGAGTTCGCGGGGATATACTAGAGGTTAATCCTGTCCATGGGATGCCCCCAATACGCATAGAATTTTTTGGAGATGAAATAGACTCAATATCATTCATACACCCCACCAAGGGTGAAAGAATAAAAAACCTAGAAAAAGTAACCATATTCCCAGCCAAGCACTTCATAGTATCAGAAGATCGCATGGAAAAGGCCATAGAGTCCATAGAAGAGGAACTTGAGGAAAGATTAGATGAACTGAGGGGTATGGGGAAACTTTTAGAAGCTCAAAGACTCGAGCAGCGCACAAGGTTTGACATAGAAATGCTAAGGGAAATGGGCTACTGTCCAGGTATCGAAAACTATTCCTTACACCTTAGCGGGCGCAACTGGGGTGATAAGCCCTACACTCTATTAGATTATTTCCCAGAGGATTTCCTAACAGTCATAGACGAATCACATGTTACAATACCACAAATAAAGGGAATGTACAGGGGTGACAGATCACGTAAAGAAACTCTCATCGAATATGGTTTCAGATTACCCTCAGCACGAGAAAACCGTCCACTCAAATTCAAAGAATTCCAAGACACTATAAAACAGATAATATATGTGTCGGCAACCCCCGGAGAATATGAACTTTTAAGGAGCCAAAAGGTTGTTGAACAGATAATAAGGCCCACAGGACTCGTAGACCCCAAAGTCATAGTAAGACCAGTCAAAGGACAAGTAGATGACCTCCTAGATGAGATAAACAATCGCATTAAAAGGGGTGAGCGCGTACTCGTAACCACACTTACAAAGAGGATGGCAGAAGACCTCACAGATTATTATTCAAAAATGGGTATCAAGGTAAGATACCTACACTCTGAAATAGACACTCTCGAGAGGGTTAACATCATCAACGATCTCCGAATAGGAGAATTCCATTGCCTCATCGGAGTCAACCTACTAAGGGAAGGATTAGACCTGCCAGAAGTTTCCCTAGTAGCTGTACTAGACGCTGACAAGGAAGGCTTCCTAAGATCTGAAACATCACTCATCCAAACAATCGGTAGGGCCGCCCGCCATGTTAAAGGCGAAGTCATATTATATGCCGACAGACTCACAGACTCAGTAAAGGCAGCGGTAGAAACTACCAACAAGAGGAGGGAAATGCAACTCGAATATAACAGAAAACATGGCATAACCCCAGAGAGTGCTAAGAGAAGCCTCAAAGTCAAAAAGGAGAAGATAGGAGTGGAAGATTTCAGTAATCTTCCAGAGGATGAAGTTAAAGTTATCATAAAAGATCTCGAAGAGGAGATGAGGGAAGCCGCATCAAACCTCGAATTTGAAAAAGCTGCTAGGATCAGGGACCGGATCCTAGCCCTTAAAAACATCTCAAAATAAAAATTAGGGATACCATGGGAAAGAATATCGTGATCAAAGGTGCCAGGGAGCACAACCTCCAAAATATAAATCTCAAACTCCCAAGGGGCAAATTCATCGTTATAACCGGGATAAGCGGGTCAGGGAAATCATCACTCGCATTCGACACAATATACGCAGAAGGGCAACGAAGATATGTTGAATCCCTATCAGCATATGCAAGACAATTCCTAGGACAGATGAAAAAACCAGACGTAGACTATATAGAGGGACTGTCACCAGCCATATCCATAGACCAGAAAGCAACTAAGATGAACCCAAGATCCACCGTAGGGACAATAACAGAAATATACGATTACCTCAGATTACTCTTTGCACGTATAGGCAAACCACATTGTTACATCTGCGGAAAAGAGATCTCACAACAAACCTCCACACAGATAGTTGAGAGGATACTTGAAGAAGAAGACGGTACAAGAATCTACATCCTAGCCCCAATAATAAAAGACAGAAAAGGAGAACACAAGAAAGTCCTGGAAAAACTCAAAAAGGAAGGTTATGCAAGAGTCCGAGTAGACGGTGAAATACGCGATCTAGAAGAAGATTTCGACCTTGAAAAAAACCGTAAGCATACAATAGAAGTTGTAGTGGACAGGCTCATAATACGCTCAGATACAAACTTCAGAAAAAGACTAGCAGACTCCATCGAAACAAGCCTAGAATTAGGCGAAGGCACCCTAATAATCCTATACCTTGATAAAATGGAAGAAAAGGTTTTCAGCGAACACTTCGCATGCACAGACTGTGGCATAAATTTCGAAGAAATCAGCCCAAGGATGTTCTCATTCAACAGTCCACATGGAGCTTGCCCAGAATGCAACGGCCTTGGAAGCAAACTGGAAATCGACCCAAACCTTGTAGTCCCAAAACCAGAACTCTCATTAAACCAGGGAGCCATCATACCATGGAGCAAATCCTTGAAAAAAGAAAACTACTATTATCAGATGCTTAAAGCAGTAGCCAAACATTATAAATTTAGTATGGACACGCCATTCAAAGATCTCGCCCCAGAACACCAAAAAATCATATTATACGGCTCCCAGGATAGAATACAATTCGTATTCAAAAGAAAGAATAGGAAATATCGGGTCAATAGAAGATTCGAGGGTGTTATCCCCCGCCTAGAAAGAATATACTTAGAAACCAAATCCAATTACATGAGAAAATACATTGGAGAGTTCATGAGCAACAGGCCCTGTCCTGCATGTAATGGTAGCAGGCTCCGCCCCGAAAGTCTTGCAGTTACAATCAATGGCAAATCAATCCATGAAATAACTGAAATGTCAATTAAAGAAGCATTAGAGTTCTTCGAGAGACTTAAACTAACACCCAGAGAAGAACACATTGCCAAGGATGTTCTAAGGGAGATAAAAGAACGTCTAAAATTCCTAGTAGATGTAGGATTAGAATATTTGACATTAAGCAGGTCATCAGGGACGCTCGCAGGTGGAGAAGCCCAAAGGATCAGACTAGCCACGCAAATAGGCTCAAGGCTCGTTGGAGTGCTCTACATTCTAGATGAGCCGACCATAGGCCTCCACCAACGAGACAACATCCGATTAATCAACACCCTTAAAAAACTCAGAGACCTTGGGAACACTTTGATAGTAGTTGAACACGACCCTGAAACCATACTATCCGCTGATTATATTGTTGATATTGGTCCAGGGGCTGGTGAACATGGAGGACGCATAATAGCAACAGGAACCCCCGCGGATATAATGGAAAACAAGGATTCGCTCACAGGAGCATACCTATCAGGCCGGAAGACAATACCAACACCCCCTAAAAGAAGACAGAAAAACAAATACATCACCATAAAAGGGGCTAGTGAAAACAACTTGAAAAATATCGACGTTAAAATACCATTAGGAGTATTCACATGTGTTACGGGCGTTTCAGGTTCCGGTAAGAGCACCCTAGTGAATGAAATCCTCTACAAGGGCCTCTATCAGAGACTGAACAACAAGCACATGAATCCTGGTAAACACAAGGACATAGAAGGTGCACATTATCTAGACAAAGTCGTGATAATAGACCAGTCCCCTATTGGGCGTACACCCCGTTCTAACCCTGCAACATATACTGGAGTATTCACACATATAAGAGAACTTTTCGCCCAAACAGCCGAGGCGAAAAAAAGAGGATACAAGCCTGGCAGATTCAGTTTCAACGTTAAAGGGGGTAGATGCGAAGCCTGTAACGGTGATGGGATCATAAAAATAGAAATGCATTTCCTAGCTGATGTTTACATCCCATGCGAAGTGTGTAAAGGTAAAAGATACAATGAGGAGACGCTACAGATCAGATACAAGGGTAAAAACATTGCCGAAATACTTGACATGACCGTGGAAGAAGCATTAGATTTCTTCCATAACATACCATCAGCCAAGAATAAACTCCAAACATTATATGATGTCGGCCTAGGCTATATAAAATTGGGACAACCCGCAACAACATTATCTGGCGGCGAAGCACAAAGAGTCAAACTTGCAAAAGAACTAAGCAGAAAAAGCACAGGCAAGACACTATACATATTAGATGAGCCTACCACAGGCTTGCACTTCGATGATATAAAAAAGCTTCTAGACGTGCTAAATCGGCTCGTAGATGCGGGGAACACCGTGGTGGTCATAGAACATAATCTAGATGTTATTAAAATGGCCGATCATATAATAGACCTTGGACCGGAAGGAGGTGAAGAAGGGGGTAGGATAGTCGCGGAAGGAACACCTGAAGAGGTTGCAGAGTCAGGAACATACACCGGAAAATTCCTAAAAAAAGTGATAGGAGCCACAAAACCCTCATTGGAGGCAACAATCATAGAAGCAGATAAAGTCAAAAACTAAAATCCCACCCCCAATCCGCGACCACCAAATAAGAGTAAGGACTAATATGATAATCTGAACGGGAATATCATATTTGCGTCACCCCCCCGTGCGAAGCGATGCAAATGAGAATCTTCCCCCCTACTCTCTTTTTACACCCCCTAACCTTAGACAAACTAATAAGCTTCACAATACTAAAAGGCTGTTATACCCGCCCACCCAAAAGTATAAAGGTTATCCCATCCGTAACCCCTACCCCCCAGAGAGGGATCCTTTACTAAGCCTTTTTCTGTTTTTCCATGCATAACGGATTTTTTTGGTTGGGGGCGATATCGATTGCAAAATTCATGTTCCCATATGCATTTTTCATAACCTGGGATAACATTTAAGTGATTGCAAGTACTTACATACTTGTCGGAGGATCATCTTCAAGCGCCCCATAAAAGGGGGTGTATAACAATGAGAGACATAATATTCATAAATCCTCTTGACAAGACTCATGTAAGTGAAATGTTAGAGTTACAGGCTCCTCCACTTAATCTAATGTACCTTGGAGCCTCATTAGAGAAGGCATCCTTTTCTGTTAAAATTTTAGATGATAACCTTAAAAGGTGGGGGTATGAGCAAATAACTAAGCTCGTGGAAAAACTCAACCCTTTCATAATAGGTGTTACCGCAACCACAGCAACAATCAAAAATAGTCTAGAATATATCAAATCCATTAAACGCATATTACCAGATGTCCTAACAATCATCGGAGGCCCTCACCCAACATTTTTACCCATAGATACCTTGAAGGCTTTGAAGGAATTAGATGTTGTCGTGATAGGTGAAGGTGAAGAGACTTTCACGGAACTCGCGGAAAAGTATGAGAAAAAGGGCGAGAAGGGATTAGAAGAAGTTAAAGGGATAGCATACCGAGACCAATCCAAGATAAGAGTTAACGAGCCAAGACCCCTCATACGAGACCTTGACAGCCTCCCATTCCCTGCAAGGCACCTTGTACCATTCAAAGAATATGAAACAACAAAGAACGACCAAGCGCATATCATAACAAGCAGAGGATGCATATACTCCTGTGAATATTGTTCATCCTCTCTTATCATGGGTAAAAAATTCAGGGCACGATCCCCTGAAAACGTGGTTGATGAAATAGAAGAACTCTACGACAAATACAAGATCGGAGAGATAGGATTCATAGATGACGCCTTTGTATTAAACAAGCGGAGAGCCCATAGAATAGCGGAGGAGATCAAGGAGAGATCCTTAGACATCAGATGGAGCACATCATCAAGGGTGAACACCATCAACAAGCAACTTTTAAGCAACCTTAAAAGCGCAGGCCTACAATCAATATACTATGGAGTGGAATCAGGCTCACAGCGCGTCCTAGACCTTATGAATAAAAAGATTACATTAAAGCAGTCAGAGGATGCTGTTAAAATCGCGAAGGACCTTGAGATAGAGGTTATGGCATCATTCATGTTCGGATACCCTGGGGAGACGCCAGCTGAAATGGATAAGACAATAGACTTCTCCATCAAACTCGACCCAGATTATGCACAATACTCTATTCTAACACCATTCCCAGGGACGCCCATCTACTACAAACTAGAAAAGAGGGGGCTCATCGAAAAAGACTGGGAAAAGTATACAGTACTTGAGCCAGTTATAAAATATGAAAAGCTGGGTCTTAGCAGAGAAATTGTGAAGAGAAAACTACTAGAAGCCTACTTCAAATTCTATAGGAGACTATCCTATTATATTAAACATCCCCACATGATCAAAGTTGTATTGAAAACCCTCCTCAAAAGCCTAACATAAACCCCTAAAGGGGGGATAAAAATTTGGAGATCATCCTAACAGCCGATGAAACCTTAACAACAACCTATAGGGATCTACCCCTTGCAGATTTCCTTGGATGCGCACCCCCAAATAGAATACCCCCAATCCTCTACAAGATCATAGACACCCAAGTACCCGACAAGAATGGTAGACTAACCTTCGCACCATATTCTCTCAGGAAAATCGAAGCAGCACTCCTAAGAGAGTACAAGAAAGACGATATTGTAGTTGCCCATCCAAGACACATAAAAAAATTTATCAAAGAAAATACTACGATAGTTGCCGTAACAACCATGGACCCCCTCGGCCTCGGACCAGTCACAATGTTATTTACAGACGGCGGAAGACTGCCATCATATACAAAAATAAAATTCACATCCTTAATAAAAAAGATAGACCAGTACAGACAGGCAAAGAAACTAGATTTCAAGATTGTTGTCGGAGGCCCTGGAGCCTGGCAATTAGAAGCCAAAGAGGATGAAATGGAAAAACTTGGGATAGACCATCTAATAATAGGCGAGACAGAACATCAGATCATCGAAATCTTCAAGGAGATAGAAGAGGGGAGCGCCGAGAAGATAATCTATACCAGGGGATGGCCATCCATCGATGAGATACCGACCATCATAAACCCTTCATATAAAGGGATGATAGAGGTCATGAGAGGCTGTGGCCGGGGCTGCAAATTCTGCGACCCCAATATCAGGAAAGCCAGATTCTATCCGCTAGAGAAAATAATCAGAGAAGTAGAAGTGAATAGGAAAGCCGGTCAAACTTCGGCGTGGCTCCATAGCGAAGACATATTCAATTATATGATAGAGGATAAAAGGCGTTATCATCCGAACGAAGATGCTGTCATCAATTTATTCGAAGAAGTCTTAAAGAGGGTGGATTATGCGAATCCAACCCATGGGAATGTTAGCGGGGCCCTGGCCGCGCCAAGGATCTTGGAGAAAGTGGCAGAGTTAAACAATGCTAACATACACAAGTGGGTGGGTATACAAGTGGGGTTAGAGACGGCATCTCCCATACTTATAGAGAAGATTGGGAATAACAAGGTGAAGCCCTTTGATGCAAATGAATGGCCATGGGTGCTCTTGAATGGGACTTATGCCTTTAACAAGTACTTCTGGTTCCCAGCTTATACAACTATTGTGGGCTTGCCTGGCGAGACAGAAGATGATGAGATCGACACAGCTAGACTCATAATCACGATAAGGGAGAAGCTCAGGGAAGAATTGGGTGAAAAGGCCCACTTCATAGTCGTGCCTTTATCCTTCGTGCCTATGGGACTTCTAAGGGATGAGGAGTTCTTTGACGTGGAAGAGCAGCTCACCCAGGGCAGGTTATTGCACATTTATCATGCTTGGAGGCACATCCTCTGGGAAGTTGAACATGGCTTCAAGCTCATGAAACTTGGTATCGTTTCATCCTTGTTCTCACCCTTGATAAAGTTGGGTTTAAGATTCTTGTTAAAGAGTATTGAAAAGTGGGCCGCCAAAAATGGTTTAAACTTGAAAAAGCCCTTGGAGCCTATGGATATCAAGATTGAAAAGTTTTAGTCCAAATTTTCCAAGCCAGTATATGATAGTATTTTTTCACGTCCTCCCCATAGTATTTCCTTCGAACGTCTCTGGCATTCTCTGATCACAGATTTTAGGTTCTCCTCGCCTTTCCAGTACATTTCAAGGCGATCATAGCCGAGGCTTTCTGCTATTTTCTCTATGATGAGTGAGCAGAGGAATATGTCATCGATGTAACCTTGCGGCCTGTATATTGTAGGCTGTTAAGAAGTATCCTAGGGCGACGCATATCAGTTCGATTTTTTCTTAGGTAACAGTTTCTTAGTAGTCCTTCAAAATTCTCGATATTTTCTTGGTAAACCCTTCTAAGGCCTTTTGCAAGGCTTCGATAATATTTCTTGTTTTTTGGGGAATCCTCTGAGGCTTTTTTGTGTTGTGTCTTATGTAATGTTTGAGTGTACAATCTTATGTAATAGGGAGGGTTCTACAGTTTTATACTATCTTATTGGTTCAAAATTAGTGTTGTTGTAGCCATATGGTTATGATTTGATATAACGAAATAAAAGCGCCAAAAAGACCATCACAAGGACCCCTATTATGGGGGTGTGCAGACTTTTATAAATGTTTGCCAAGATTTTAAACTTCACACACTTCCGAAAAGAGCAAGAATATAAAGGTATGGAAAGAATAAATGATATGACAAGTAGGGGTTGCAATACCCAATCCAAAAAACAAGTATTGGAACCTTCATATTCTTTCACAATGTCTCTCATATTTTTTCACCTCCTTCATCTTTTTAATCAGAGAAGTCCTCGGAGAAGCCCAATGGAAAAATGCAGCTCCCATAAAAAAATAAAAGAGAATGTCTTCCCATAATCTATGATGAATTGTTAAATCATGGCAGAATATTAAAATAAGATCATGTGACGGTGACAAGGAAATAATAAAGGAAAGGAGAAGAATCTGTGGTTTAATTTTTAAGAGTTCTGTGATATTTTTCGAAGCCGCTAATTTTTATCTTTCAATTTCCCTATTAATGCTCTTATTGTTCTAACATCGCCTATCTTTCCCGAGACTCGCATCGCTTCTGTCTACATGCTCTCATTTTCATCTTTTACAAAAAAATTTAACTTCGTTTAATCACTAGTGAAACCGCCTTCAAGTCGGAATTTGGCGTCTGATCTTGCAAGATTTATAAAACTCGGAATATAGTTAAAGTTTTTTTTTCTACAGATCCATTAAAATATTCTGATCATGAAAATAATGGCGATAATGATGAGTTGATGGATGAAGTATATGAAGAGTGAATGTCTTCCGATAAATGCTAAAAATTTCACGATTTTATACCTTGAAAGGTCCTTGATATGGAATCTTCTTTTATAGTCCTTGTACAGTTTCCCACCAGCATATATTCCAAGAGAGACCACACCCATCCATGGTAGGATAGGAAAATAGTCGAGTGTATAAAAGTTTGGTGGTATGATACCAAGCCAGAAAAGATAACTGATATCAAATCTTTGATTTAAGAGGAAAAGACCAACTACTATGAATAAGATAGCTAGTGGGATATTTAGTTTTTCATGGCGTAGGAGAGGGTAGCTGAGTATTATTGCGACTCCTATAAAATGCAGAACCCCAAATATTATATAACCCTCGCCGATTACCAGCCAGGTTATGATGGTGATGATAAAAGCATATGATAGTATCCTTAAACCCCTCTTCACATACTTTAAAATGAGCAAACCTTTATATCCTATGAGTATGCTTCGCATATAACTAAGTTTGAGTGACACTCCCACCAAGAATATGAAAATGAATGCTGTTAACCTTCCGAAAAACCATAAAATGCCACTTTGGATGTTAAGTGATACCATCCCCAGATAGTTAAGATCAAATAATAAGTGGAAGGTTATCATCATCAAAACTGCAATTCCCCGGAGCACATCCACCTCCCAAAACCTATGATATAATCTTTGAAGCGACATCATACACCCCATTTATACCCTCCCAAGATAATAATTCTAATCGAAAATTTTATATTCCAGTCACTTACAATACCCTCCATCGAGCGGGTAATGGATGGGAAAAACTTAAATACATCTTACAAATAATAAACATTCTGTAAAATGGTAGCTCCCCGGATCCCCCAAGGATGTGGGTGGCGGCCGCTTGAACCAGTTAGTGGAAATAAGAGTACCATAAAACCTTTCACGAAACTCTATCCGCGGAGACGGAATAGTTCACATACAAAAAAATAGGAGGTTGTGCGGCGTTAGTCCAGCCTGGTTAAGACACTGGCCTGCCACGCCAGCGACCCGGGTTCAAATCCCGGACGCCGCATTGCGGTTGTAGTCTAGTCTGGTTAGGACTCGGGCCTTCCAAGCCCGCGACCCGGGTTCAAATCCCGGCAACCGCATGTACTCGTTCTTTCATAATTCCTATCCTTTTTCTTAGTATTTATTTGAAATCCGGAGGAAAATTTTTTATAGGCATAGAGAGGGAATGTTAAAATAATCTAGTAGATGATAGACGAATCCTTATCGTGTAAATTTTAGGTTGTGATGTTTATGGTTGGAATTGTTGGATATGGAGTTTACATTCCATTATATCGTATAAAAGTTGAAGAGATAGCGAAGGTCTGGGGAGACGATCCCGAAACGATCATTAGGGGTCTGATAGTTGAGGAGAAATCTGTACCAGCCCCTGATGAGGATACCGTGACTATATCAGTTGAAGCCGCAAGGCAAGCTCTAAAAAGGGGTCAGATAAATCCTGAAAGGATTGGCGCGATCTATGTAGGATCGGAATCGCATCCATATGCGGTGAAACCAACTGCAACGATAGTCGCTGAAGCCATAGGGGCAACACCACAATTAACAGCTGCAGACCTTGAATTCGCATGTAAAGCCGGCACGGCTGGAATGCAAGCATGTCTAGGTTTAGTAAAGAGTGGAGTGATAGATTATGGTCTTGCAATAGGAGCGGACACTGCCCAGGGAGCTCCAGGCGACGCACTAGAATATACAGCCTCGGCAGGTGGCGCCGCATATATCATAGGCAGAAAAGACCTAATAGCAAAGATAGAATCAACCTATAGTTTCACAACTGACACGCCCGATTTTTACAGGAGAGAAGGCATGCCATACCCACGGCACGGTGGCAGATTCACAGGAGAACCAGCCTACTTCAAACATGTGATCTCAGCCGCAAAAAAAATAATGGAAAAAGAAGATCTTAAAGCATCTGATTTTAACTATGCAGTATTCCATCAACCTAACGGTAAATTCTATCTTAAAGCAGCTAAAAAACTAGGCTTTAAAATGGAACAAGTAAAACCAGGACTTTTAACCCCAATGATAGGTAACACTTATTCAGGAGCCACACCAATAGGACTCGCAGCAACACTAGATATAGCCAAACCAGGAGACAGGATACTAGCAGTATCATATGGATCTGGAGCAGGAAGCGACGCCTTCATAATCACAGTAGAAGATGGGATAGAAGAAAAAAGGGAACTCGCACCAAAAGTCCGGGAAATGATAAAAAAGAAAGTCTATGTCGACTACTCATTATATGCAAAATTCAAAGAAAAACTCAAAATGGCCTAAAGGTGGTACAAATGAGGGAAGTTGCAATTATCGGAGCATCACAGACAAAATTCGGCGAATTATGGGACATATCATTCAGGGACTTGATCACAAGAGCCGGGGTAGAAGCCATAGAAGATGCAGGGATTGAAGGAGCCGACCTAGAAGCAATGTACATCGGAAACATGTCAGCAGGACTATTCATAAAACAAGAACACATAGCCTCTTTAATAGCAGACCACGCAGGACTCACACCAATCCCAGCAACCAGAGTAGAAGCCGCATGCGCATCAGGCGGCCTTGCACTAAGAAGTGGTATAATGGCCATCGCTTCTGGCTACCATGACATCGTACTTGTAGGTGGGGTGGAAAAAATGACAGATGTCGTAGATCCAACCCCTGCAATAGCCACAGCATCAGACCAGGAATGGGAAGCCCAACAAGGAGTTACATTCCCCTCACTCTATGCTATGATGGCCCGCCGCCACATGTATGAGTATGGGACAACAAGGGAACAACTTGCAATGGTATCTGTCATAAACCATGAAAATGCTGCTAAGAACCCTAAAGCCCAATTTCCAATGGAAATTACAGTAGAACAGGTTCTAAATTCTAGTATGGTTGCCGATCCCCTAAGGTTGCTTGATTGTTCACCAATATCTGACGGTGCATCAGCCGTAATATTATGTCCCGCGGAAAAAGCAAGGGAATATACTGACACTCCAGTTTATGTGAAGGCCTCTGCACACGCTTCTGGTACAATAGCGCTTCACGACAGAGAGGATATTACAAGGATTGACGCAACTGTCCATGCAGGGAGAAAAGCCTTTAAAATGGCGGGTTTAGAACCCAAGGATGTTGATGTAATCGAGGTCCATGATTGTTTCAGTATAAATGGTATACTTGCAATAGAAGATCTTGGATTTGTCAAAAAGGGTGAAGGTGGACTAGCATTCGAAGAAGGTGTGACGCGTCGTGATGGTGACATTCCATTCAACCCATCTGGCGGTCTTAAAGCAAGGGGTCATCCACTTGGTGCAACTGGCATAGCGCAAGCAGCGGAAATAGTATGGCAACTCAGGGGAGAAGCAGGTAAAAGGCAAGTAGAAGGTGCAGAAATCGGATTAACACATAATATAGGGGGTACTGGTGGAACAGCTGTTGTCCATATACTCTCAAGATAAAAAAAAGGAAAAAAGTTTAGGAGAATTTACATTGGTGGCATTCCGCCTTCCATTCCCTCCATTCCCTCTTCTTCTTCGCCTTCTTCTCCTGCGGCGGCTATGACATCATCGATTCTTAGTATCATTTCTGCTGCTTCTGCTGCTGATTGTATGGCTTGTCTTTTGACTCTGTGTGGTTCTAGTACTCCTGCCTCTTTCATGTCAACTACTTTGCCCTCGAAAACGTCTAAACCCATGTATGG
>NZ_QLOE01000010.1 GCF_003264935.1 Methanothermobacter tenebrarum | reverse complement strand
GGCGGTCAATTGGGCTGCAAGCGATCTTATACTTGGATCGTTCACCTGACAATTTGCCGTTGCAACCAAGTATTGGCTAAGTCCTGAATTGGAGGTGTTTCCTTGGTTTGTTGTGGATGATCCTGAACTTCCTGAATTGGAGGTGTTTCCTTGGTTTGTTGTGGATGATCCTGAATTTGTTGCTTTGATATATTTCACTGTAACATAATTGGGTAATCTATTGTTGTCATTATAGAATGCGAGTATCCTGGCCATTGTATAGGCTATGCTTTCTGGGTTTATCTTCCCGATAACGGTGGTTACATAATTGGGTAGTCTACCGTTTGTCTTTACGAAATTGGCCACTGAAGATGCTAATGTGATGTAATTTGATTTTGTTAGCGTGCCCGTTGCAGTCCCTGTTGGAGTGGGTGCTGATGAAACTTTTATTGGATTTATTGTGGTTGTTTTTTTACCGTCTCTGTTGATATTTAGAATGGCTTGTGCCATAAGGTATGTGAATTGTTCTTTTGTCACATTTTGATTTCTAACTTGTACAGTTGATGGAAGTGCATTATTTTTCTCTGTATAATCTTTTGCCTTTTTAGCCGCGGTTATCACATCTCCTGTTGTAACAGGTGTCTGGGCATCACCGGCTGCAGCATATAAGTTTTTGGCTTCTGCTTGAGTATTATTGGTTGTTATGTTATCTTGTGCATGACATGCCCCTAGATTCAATATGAGGAGGCATGCCATTAGCATATAGATTAACCCTTTAATCGAAATTTTACCGCCTCCATATCCCAGCACTCATATGGGGTGCTGAGATGATATAACATTGTGACACGGACCTACTATATAAATATTTTGGTCCAATTTTGAGAAAAAAATAATCTTAGAGCTTCTTAAAAACTAAAAGACGTTATTAAAAGTTTTTATTCATCTAAGGTGTTGGTTTAAATTATCGGAGAGTATTTTAAAAATTTGAACTCTAAACGATCCTATATTGTTCAACAAGATCATCTTTAAACTCATGAAGGCAATAGGATGTGAATGGTATTGGATAATCATCTATAAAGAAGCGTCCTTGACTCTTCTACCTTTGATATCCTCTCTTTTATATTGTCTCCTATCATATTTTCAAATGAATATAACAAAAGGGGGGTTATGCTTGGGATTATTCGCTGAAAAATAGGAGATAATTTATTATAATGCAGGGGACGGGATTTGAACCCGCGAAGGGACTCCCCCACTAGGCCCTCAACCTAGCGCCTTTGACCACTCGACCACCCCTGCATAAACTGGTAGAGAACAAGAACTGTTAAAGTGGGGGAAAACCTTTAGCTTCTCTGACTATTCGAATATTATAATAATGATGGTTATATAAATTTTTTGGAGTAAGCTTTTGACTTTATTTAGGTGATGATATGGGGATTAGAGAAGACAGTGACGGCGTTTTAGTTGATATAGAAGTTTCTGTAGGATCGTCAAAATTTGAAATAGGCGATTATAATCCATGGAGAGAAAGATTAGAAGTTAAAGTGAAATCTCCACCATCCAAAGGGAAAGCTAACAAAGAACTTATAAAAGAATTTTCCAATATTTTCGAAAAAGAAGTTAAAATTATACATGGTATCAAAAGTCCATATAAAACCTTAAGGATTAAAAAAATTAATAAAAGTGATTTTATAAAAAAATTAAAATTGGAGAAAGTTATCAAAAGAGGATCAGCATGATATTCACAATATCCGTGACAACCGGCAATATCCCGACCACGGGTCAGACCATGATATATGGGGTATTGGCAGTTATTACGCTCATAGCATTCCTTGGGTTGAAGGAAATCTTAAGTTCAGAGGAACTCAAAAACCAGCAGATAAAAGCTTTTATATCAGGACTCAACATAGTAATAATACCTCTATTAATAGTATTCCTATGTATATTAGTCTATAAAGTTGTCACAACATTAAAAATTATTATCTGAGGAGAGAGAATATGAAAGCTGTTATACCCGCAGCAGGTCTAGGCACACGATTTCTGCCCGTCACAAAAGCCCAACCAAAGGAAATGTTACCAGTATATGATAAACCAACAATACAATATGTCGTCGAAGAAGCTGTTGCATCAGGTATAGATGACATACTCATCATAACAGGAAAAGGTAAAAGATCAATCGAAGACCATTTTGACAAATCCTTTGAACTCGAATACTCCCTTAAAAAGAATGGAAAGCACAAACTTTTAGAAGACATTGAAAAAATCTCTGAACTGGCAGATATATACTATGTAAGACAAAAGGAACAAAAAGGCCTTGGGGATGCTATATATTGTGCCAAAAAGCATGTTGATGGCGAAGAGGCGTTCGCAGTACTTCTAGGGGATACCATAACAACGTCGGACATTCCATGCACTAGAAAACTTATAGATATCTATGAAGAGTATGGTTCATCAGTTATTGCAGTAGAGGAGGTTCCTAGGGAAAAAGTTGAAATGTATGGTGTGATTAAACCAAAGCCCATAAAAGACGACCTTTATATAGTAGAGGATCTTGTTGAAAAGCCTTCACAGGAGGAAGCCCCTTCTAATTTCGCCATAATAGGACGCTATATACTAGAAAGTGAAATATTCGATCATATAGAGAACACCCCACCAGGTGTAGGTGGTGAAATTCAACTAACAGATGCTATGAGGTTCCTCGATGAAATTTATGCTTACGTATTTAATGGCAAAACATATGATATTGGTAACAAGGTTGACTGGCTTAAAACATCCATAGAATTCGCATTAAAAGATGAAAATATAAAAGGGACGATTATAGAGCACCTCAAAGAGCTGCTAGATGGAAGGGCATAAAAAGGAATAGCATAAAATTGGATAATCCATGTGAGAATGTAACACCAAGGATGCTCCCAGTTTTTTGATACATATAACCATAGAATATGGCGATGAAGAATACTAATATGAACTCATAAATGGATCCCCATCCAATATGGCATATAGTAAAGAGTACCGAGGCATATAATAGGCCAGGTAAAACTCCCAGAAGCTTTTCCGAATTCTTTTGTAATATTCCTCTAAATAGTAGCTCTTCTGAAAATCCTACTAACAATAGTATGAGGAGACCTACAAGCAAATACAGAAAGTTTGATGTGGGTATAAATGGTTTCGGATATAGAATCATGAATTCAATATAACCTATGGGAAACCCAGTTAAAGCCACTAAAAACTGTAGTTTAGGTTTCTTCCAAGTTAGACCAACATCTCTACCCTTCAATTTCTGGGTCCTCATTAATACATAGGCTAGGGCAAAAAGTGGCAATGACATTATTAATAACCGATAAATTTCTGGAGTGTCCACTACAGGTATTGAAAAACTTACAATCCTAATCAATGGCAATATTGTCATGGAATTTAGAAGTCTTTTAAACTTTTCATCGGAAACAAGGGAAGAATGAGCTAATAAAGCAAATAGTATGAGGGCGTGGATTCCTAGGCCGGCTAAAACATTTATGTAGGTTGTTAGAATTTCAGCAAAGAGTATAAAAATGGGATATCCTATAAGTGATAGCCAACTTCTATTTTTATAGGATATAGGATGTTCTTGGGATAAATATTCTTCCATACTTTTTATTTTGGCATAGGACGCTAAAATTTTTCTATTATCATCCATTAGAGTGCAAAGTTTGTGATATTTCTTGTATACTTTGAGGGCATCTTCGAACCTGCCTTGTTTTTCTAATACTCTAGCATGATGGTATATAGCTGTAGCCTGGTTTTTGATGTCATTGAGTTTTTTGAATTTCTCACAAGCCTCTTTATACATTCTCTGAGCCTTTTCATATTCTCCTTTTTTATCATATATTTGCCCGACATTGAGGATTGACTGCGCTTCTCCTCCAATATTTTTGCATTTGTTGTAAAGTTTCTTGGCGTTTTCATAACTCTCGAGGGCATGATCTTCCATCCCATGTTCTTGGTAGATTTTACCTAATTTTAGGAGCGTTTTCGCCGTCTTTTCAAGATCTCCTATATGGGCAAACTCTAGGAGTTTCAGTTGAAGTTTCTCCAACTCTTTTTTCAATAAATCCTCTCCTTTTTATCTGGTTACTAGTTTGTGGAAGAGTTTTCCATCAACGTGTAGGTCTAATTGGCTTGCAGGTGGCAAGGATGCTTTCTCGAACTTTTTAACATCTTCTAGTAGGCTCATTTCTAGGATTGCTTCCATTGATCTTACACCATGTTTATAGGATGGTATCATGAGGAATGCTTTGAGTACACCTTGGTCTATTCTTAGCTTGCCTCTGCCGTCAAGAAGGTGGGGTGTTTTCCTTTCAAATAATGATCTTAGTAGTATAGCTCTTCTCAATATATAGAATCTGTCTTTTTTATCCATGGGGTCTGGGCCAATGATGTTCACATAACCTCGCAGTCTACTTATGAAATCTCGGACTTTAGCTCCTTTTAGGAGTTTTTTGTCTTGGGATTCGAATTCCTCGAAGGTATTGCTTGTACCACCAGCGAATATTAGTATCGATTTTCCTAGGGGGTGTGTGGTGTCTCCTTCTCTGAATTCTCCATCTTGCATTGGGGCTAGGAAATATTTTATCCATCCGAGTTTTTTACCCTTATATGGTGAATCGAATTCGTCGAAGAAAGCCTGCGGTATCTTACCCTTTAATACAGCGTCTCTTATCTGGTGGAAGGCGTCTATAAGATCGTTTTCTTCCCTAAATTGTGAAACGTTGAAGTTGAGCGTTTTTATTCTCTTCGGGTCCACGCTCGCGGCTAGTTGGGATACTGCGAATGATTTACCGGCTCCTGGAGGCCCGAACACTCCTATAGAAAGTGGTCTTTCAACTCTTTCATTTTTAAGGTATTCTATTATTATATTTCTTATACTTTGATATCCTTCTATCTCTGTTCTATCAGCAGTTATGAGCTTCCCGAAATGGGCTATTGGCAAGGGGTATTTCCTTTCCTTGTAACCTTCTATGACGATACGCTCTGATACTGATTTTATGTCGAAGTGTGGGGGTGATGTGGCTATAGTCCACCCTTCTAATCTTTCAAGCGGTGGTATTTCTACCGTGCCTATGTTGGCCTCCTCACCATTATAGAATATCTCCTTGGTGGGATAATCTGGTTTTGAACCGAAACCTTCATCCAGTAATCTCTGAGAAGCTTTTATACCCTCTATTATACCTCTTTCGATTTCTAACCCCCTTTGTAGAGCTGCTGTGAAGGCTGCTGTGAATGCACAACCATGGCCTTGCATTCTACCTGGAGATTGTTCGTTAAGGTTACCCTCAAATAATTGTGGATGGTAGAAAAGTTTAGCCTTTGACCCGGCCTTGTAGTATATGGCACCTTCTAGGTTTATTCTTACTATGAGATGTTTCAATTCTTTAAGTTGGGCTAATAGTGGATTATGGTGTATTTGCCAAATGAAGTCTTCTGCTGTGCGTTCCCATGAAAGTCTCCGGCTTATATTAGCGCCCATTTCTCTGAGATCATCTACTGTTATTATGACTACAAGATTTTCCTCGTGGTTTTCTTTGAGGTGGTGCCATAATTTGCCTTCAAAAAGTGGTGCTGACATTTTGAGGATGATAAGTGGCTTGTCTTCGATGATTGATGACGGCCATTTATCTTCTAGTTCTCTGAAGCCGTTGCCAGCATCATCTATCACTATAATATCTGCTTTTCTGTCTTTAAATTTGAATGGCAATTTTGGGAGCCCTTCTTCAGGTCCTGTGTATCCCAAGAAACTCTTTATAAGATATTTTCTGTTGTATAATTCTAGGTCGGCGAATGAGTGTATAAACTCTTCGGGGCTGGTATTTTCAAGTTTACTCAATATTTGGGGGTGTTCAACTCTTGGAACTAGTTCTTTCAACATTTTAGCAAGTAGGAGGGCCCCTCCTTCTAGGGCTTTTCTGTGGAATCCTAGGTGGGTTTTCCAGTTTTCGCTATAATCAGCTATTTCATGGGATTTTATGGGCCATTGTATCCAATCTATGGTGATGTCCCCTGTTACTATGGTTTTCATGTTATGAGTTTCATCAAATTTCATATAATAGCTTTTATAGAGTTTATCTATATGAGGATTATGGAGGATTCGCGATCATATGCTCTTCTCATGGCGATTTTGGCATCTTTTTTAACACCTTTTGTGGCTTCATCCATAAATGTGGCCCTTCCGAGTTTGGGTTCTGACCTTGGTATGGACCCTTTTATACTTGCATGGGTGCCTACTATCTATTTACTTGCTGTGGCTGTTTTACTTATCCCCATGGGCCGTCTTGCTGATATTTATGGTAGGAGGAGGGTATTCCAGTTTGGTATTATAATTTTCACGGTTTCTTCTATATTCGCTGGATTTTCTATTTCTGCAGAAATGCTTTTATTGCTTAGGGTTATTCAAGGTGTTGGGGGTGCTATGATTTTTAGTAATGTTTCAGCTATTATATATTCTGTTTTCCCACCATTTGAGAGGGGTTATGCTCTTGGATGGGCTGCTACTGGGACTTATTTCGGATTATTTTTCGGCCCCACCCTTGGAGGTTTTTTAACCCAATATTTTGGTTGGAGGAGTATTTTCTATTTTAACGTCCCATTGGGTGTTATTTGCGCCTATGCCACTGGTAGGATAGTATCTGAGTGGAGAGAGGCTGAAGATGAGGAATTTGATCTTCTAGGCGCGTTTTTAATGGCCCTTTCTCTGATTTTTGTTTTGGTGGGTTTTTCATCAATCATTTTCTATTATGGTTTTTTACTTTTTGTTGTGGGAATTTTCTTGTTATATTTTCTTTATAGGTATGAGTGTGGATGTGAGAGTCCATTATTTGACTTTGAATTGTTCGAAAATAGAAGTTTCACATGGAATGGTTTCACAACTTTTATAAGCTATTTTGCAGGGTATCCTGTGGTTTTCCTTTTGAGTTTGTATCTTCAATATTTTCATAGTTTGGATCCTTGGAGGACTGGTGTTATACTCTCTATCCAAGCTTTTCTTATAGCATTGGTGTCCCCTGTAGCTGGGAAATTTTCAGATAGGATGAGTCCAAGGATAATTGCCGCGGTGGGTTTGCTTGTCATAATCTTGGCTATGCTTATCTTTTCATTTTCAAGGTTTCTTTGTTGGATTATCATTGGTTTGGTTTTTATGGGTGTGGGTTTCGGGTTCTTTTCGGTTTCGAATAGTAAACTTGTCATGGGCTCTGTGGAAAGAAAGTTTTGGGGAGTGGCATCAGCGACCCTTGTAACATTTAGGGTGTTAGGTCAACTTATTGGCATGGGTTTAATAGTTCTTCTCGTTAATGTATATCTTGGTGGGGGATCTGTAGCTAATAATGGATCTTTCCGGGCTCTTATGATTGTCTCATTTATATTATTTGTCCTACTTTTGGTTGTGGGGCTCGTGTTAACATTGAAGGCTAAATAATTTCATTGTTAAGTTTCTGGTGCCATTCCCATGCTGTTTCAATTATGTCTTTTATATCAGAGAACTCTGGCTCCCATCTGAGGATCCTCTTGGCCTTTTTTGAGCTTCCGATCAGTATTGGTGGGTCTCCTGGTCTTCTATCCGATTCTATTGTGGGTATTTCTTCCCCTGTGACTTCTCTGCAAGTTTCTATAATCTCTTTCACTGAGAATCCATCACCATTGCCTAGGTTGAAGATTTCGCTTTTATCCTCTTCTAGGAGTTTGAGGGCCTTGTAATGTGCATCTGCAAGGTCCATTACATGGATGTAATCTCTTATACATGTGCCGTTTGGTGTTGGGTAATCTGTGCCAAAGATTTGAACATTTTCCCTTTTACCAATTGCAACATCTAATATTATTGGTATTAGGTGGGTTTCTGGTTCGTGCCATTCCCCTATCTCGGTTTGGGGGTCTGCGCCAGCGGCGTTAAAGTATCTTAGTGAGACATAATTGAAATCATATGCGTTACTATAATCTTCTAGGATTTTTTCTATCATGAGCTTGGAGCGGCCATAGGGGCTTATGGGATTGCACGGGTGGTCTTCGGTTATTGGAGTTTCTATGGGATCTCCATAGACTGCACAAGTAGATGAGAAAATGAATCTGTTAATATTATTCTTTTGCATGGCATCTAGGAGATTTAATGTATTCTTGACATTGTTCCTGTAATATGATCCTGGGTCTTTGATAGATTCTCTTACATCGGTGAGGGCTGCGAAGTGCATTACTGTAGTTATATTATATTCCTTGAAGATCTTATCAAGGAGTCTTTTATCTTTAAGGTCTCCTTTTATGAATTCTCCCCATTTAACAAATTCTTCATGTCCTTTACTCAGATTATCAAGTATTAGCGTCTTATATCCTTTCTTTGATAAAAATTTGTTAACATGGGATCCGATGTAACCCGCACCACCAACAATGAATATCATATCAGTGATATCTGAAGGTACTCATTATTATATAATTCGGGGGGATTTTCACACCATGGTGTGGGGTCCCTATTCATGTTACTGGTTCTTTCCCGCTTTTTTTGTTATTATAAATAGTGTGATGAATAGGAGGGCTGAGGTTATCCCAAAACCTGATATAATCCCGTTATATGTGTTAAAACCTGTTTCGAGTCTAGTGTAGGTTACTTGTATGAGAGAGCCTATGAATGAGAAACTGGGGCCATTAAAGGATATTCTTAGGGGGAATTCTATTATTATGCCAATATTTGAGAATGGGTAGAATGGGAATATTGGGGAAGCGTCTAGGAGGTCTAGTAAGAGATGGGAGAATATGAAGAAGGCTATTATACTTGTATAGATCCAGGATCTTTTTGCGATTTTTTCGATTATAAAAATGGGTAATATGATGATCGTTAGTGTAATGATGGAATGTAGGACACCTGGCAATCCCATGACCTTGTCGAGGTCTGGGAGTAGACCAAAGAAGGCTAAAGTGAGGATATAGTATGGGTTGGATTTCTTTTTTAGGAAATACACTATTGTCAAGGGTATGAATATATGAGCTAGTACATCCATTGTGTTATCTCCTTCTAGGTATTATCTCCTTTTTATATTCGTATGGGGGATATAACACTTTTAATATCTTTTTTCAGTTTTTTCAATAGAGTATATAATTAGGTCTATTCTGTATAGTATAGCATGATCTTTGTGTCTATATCCTATTTTACCTGAATTATTATTAATATTGCTGGTTTTATTACTTGATAATAGTTATATTTATATATTAGATGATTCAATATTTTATGTATACAATGTAATGGATATTGTGGAGAGTGGTTAAATTGGTTGAGGAAGTGCAAAATTCTAGGATACTTGAACTGGTGCTTGGGATAATTGGGAGCATCTTCGGACTCCTTGGCGGCCTTTTTGCAATCTTTTTTTCAGTGTTCAGATCGGAGGCGCTCTATCTTGGTATAAGCGCAATAATGGCGTCTATCCTTGGTATAATAGGGGCTGTTTATGTGCGTGAAAATCCAAGAAACGGCGGTATACTCTTGATTGTGAGTGCTGTATGGCTCTTGATAAGCATATCAGCGGTTGCGATCCCGGGGACAATATTCTTGGGTATAAGCGGTATTCTAGCCATTATAAGGAGGTGAGAAGGATATGAAGGCAATTGTACCCATAATATTATTAGTGGTGCTTACAGTGGCTGTGTGTGGATGTACCAGCACATCAGACACGGGCACTTCATCCGGAGGCGACCTAAAAGTAGAAGGTCTTGAAATAATCCCTGAAGGTTACGGTTTTTATTCCATAAAAGGCAAAATAACACCATCAAGGGATTTCGATTATCTTGAAATCGTTCTTAAATGGTACGACGCAGAAGGCAATGTCATACAAACAGACCCACTCGCATGGAACATTAACAATGCAAAGGCAGGTCAACCTATTAAATTCAGCACATACTCATACATAGATACAGGCACACCAGCAAAGGTTGATCTAATGATATTCGAGGATCCCTTCTCAGGTGGAGATGAAAGTTCAGCCATATACAAAACAACACTAAAACTTTAACAGCCTTCTTATTTTTCTTAAATTTTATTTTTTTGAGTAGACTTTTTTCATGTTTTAATCCACCAAAAGATTATTTTCTCTATCTCATAAGAGGATGAAAAAATTTTTATTAATTATCCCCCTTATATAAAAGAGGCAGAATAAAACTAAATCAGGAGATCATAAACATGACATGTACTGTGCTAGTAGGTGGCGGATGGGGTGACGAAGGTAAAGGAAAATGTATAACATACCTCTGTTACCATGATAAACCATCCATAATTGCCAGGGCTGGTGTAGGACCCAACGCAGGGCACTCAGTAGAATTCAAAGGCGAAAAGTACGCCTTAAGACTTACACCATCCGGTTTTGTTCATAGAGACGCTAAACTGCTAATTGGAGCTGGTGTACTAATAGACCCTGAAGTCTTCCTCTATGAAATGGAAAATCTGAAAAAATATAACGTTCGAGGAAGAACCTTCATAGACTATAGATGCGCCATCATCGAAGAAAAACATAAAATCCAAGACAGATCATCTGATTACTTGTCAAAGAAGATAGGAAGTACAGGTACAGGTTGCGGTCCTGCAAATGCAGAACGAGTCATGAGAACAGCCAAACTTGCAAAGGAAATACCCGAACTGGAAGAATATTTGACCGACGTCCCCCTCGAAATAAACAAGACCCTTGACGAAGGCGATGATGTTTTCATTGAAGGTTCACAAGGCTTTGGCCTCTCACTCTATTATGGAACCTATCCCTATGTCACTAGTAAGGACACCACCGCAAGCACAGCCGCAGCTGATGTAGGTGTCGGGCCAACACGCATAGACGAGGTTATAACAGTATTCAAAGCATATGCCACTAGAGTGGGTAAAGGGCCGTTTCCCACAGAGATAAGCCAGGAAGAAGCCGAGAAGATGGGATTAGAAGAGTATGGTACCGTTACTGGTAGGAGGAGGAGGATAGGCCTCTTTGACATGGACATGGCAAGGGAATCATGCATGATAAATGGTACAACACAGATAGCGGTTACTTGTGTCGATCGTTTATATCCAAGATGTGAAAGGGTCCGTGAATATTCCAAGCTCTCAGGCGATGCTAAAAGGTTCATTGAAGAGATAGAGGATGCTACAGGAGTTCCAGTAACTATAATATCCACCGGTCCAGATCTTGAGGATACTATTGATTTAAGGAGTGAACTTTTATAGTTTCCAGAATTGGTTGAGTGTCCCCCACTTGCCATGGCGTATGGCTTCCTTTACAAACCTTGTAGCCATTTTTATACTCTCTTCTAGGTTATGGCCTCTTGTTAGGTAGGCGACTATAGCCGCTGAAAATGAGCACCCACTTCCATGGGTATTCTTGCTCTTGATTAACTTCTCTTCGAATATTTTGACTTTACCATCGAAGAATATGTTTTTACCCTCTAGGTGGCCTCCTGTGATTATTACATTGCATTTTTTGCCTATTTTTTCAGCGGCTTGTTCAGCATCTTTAATTGTTCTTATTCTTGTGTTGGATAATGCTTCTGCTTCTTGTAGGTTGGGTGTTACTAGTATGGATTCTTTGAGTAGGTATTTTTTAAAAGCTTTTATCATCCCTTCTATTGCTAGCGGGGAGCCTGATTCTGCTATCATCACGGGGTCTGTGACTGTTTTAAGCTTGTATTCTCGTATCTTCTTTGCAACTGTTTTTATGATATCCTCTGAATATAGCATTCCTGTTTTCGCGTATTCTATGGGTAAGTATTCCATGATTAGGTCTATTTGTTCTTCTATGAAACTTGGAGGTAGAGGGTATATGCTGGCAACTCTATTTGGATTTTGGGCTGTTAGGGCTGTTATGGCAGCTGCCCCGTAAACTTTGAGGGCTGAGAATGTTTTAACATCGTTTAGGATGCCTGCGCCGGCGGATGGGTCGAATCCTGCGATTGTTAATGCGATCATCTAAAATTACCCTTTGGATTCTTTTTCTATTCGGAGTCTTTCAGCGCCTCGAGATGGCTTCACTTTTAATTTAAGATCTTCTAGATAGGATCTTGTGTAGGTGTTTTTTCCATGGAGTATTATTTCGCCGAGGTCTTCGGCTGTGTTAACATCTAGTGATAGGTAGAACGAATCATGGATTTTGATGGAGAGTTTTAATCTTTTAGCCTCTTTTATATGTTCGAAGAAGCTGCAGTCCCCGAAGCGCAATTTTATAGTCCTTGGGGGGAATAGGAGGGCGTTTGTCCCACCACCCTTGGCGGGGGCTATTATAATATCATATTTTTCCGCGTCTTGTATTAGGCCTTTTATGTTGGCTTTACCGATTAGTGGCACGTCTGAGGGTACTATTATGACTTTATCACATTTAGATTCGCACCATTCGACTGCCTGCTCTAGGGCCCCGTTGAGGTCTGTTTGGCCTTTTTCTTTGAGTGTTTGGACTTTTAATTCATCTGCGAAGTGGAGAACTTCCTTGTCGGCGCTTATGACAATTACTTCATCTACATTTTCTTTCAGGCTTTTTGTAACGTCTTTTAGCATGACCTTTAGGAGGTTTTTTCTTTCTGATGGTGATAGCGTTGGTGAGAGTCTTGTCTTTGCATGTGCGAATGGTGAGACAGGGATGATTCCATAAATTTTCATGTTTTTGGTCCCTCTAGTTTTTTTATTTTAGTCCGAGGAATTCCATGATTTCGTCTAGCAAGCTTTTGCCGCGTGAAAGGATTGTGCTGTTTATGTTTATGGAATTTATCTGTTCTTCGGTGAGGTTGAATTTTGCCATGAGCTCGGCTTTTGTAAATGATAGGTTTTCCTTGAATTGATAGAAATACATGTTGTTTGCCCTTACTGTATAATAGACTTCTCCACTGTATATGTCAAAGTTGGATCCTCTCGCCAGTAACCAGATTTTTAATTGCGTGTTAAACGCTTCTGAAGGATTTTCTGGGTTTGATGATTCTATGACCTCTTGTATCATCGGCGGGGCTTTATCTGACACGTTTAAGCGGCTTCCTTTAATTGCGCTTTGTTCTGGTTCTATGCAATAAGCAGGTATTGTACTGTTACCCTTTGGGGGTATTACTTCGTCCCTTGCGATTACAAGATCTTCTGATCCTGGGTTGGTTAAGATTGTCCCCTTTTCCACTTTCACAGGTTTTTCACTATTGGTGGAAATAAGTACCTGATGTGGGATTGTACCAGCAGGGGTTATCTGGGTTATGTTAATGTTCCCTTTGTCGTATGCTTCCTTGAGGGTTATACCTCCCTGCTGGAGGTAGCAGAGGAATCCTAGGCCTCCTGCGAAAATTATTATAAGGCTGATTAAAATCAGAGCCCTCAAGTTCATGGTATACTCTCCATTTAATATGTTTTAGCTAGGAAAGCTTTATATTCAGCCTCTTTTCCACAATTTATACAAGAACTTTTCTTCTCGGCCTCGGTTATCCCGAGGATGTCTACTCTTATTTTTTCTTCTATGCTTTTCCCGCATTCTTCATCTCCACACCAAGGGAATGAGATTATACCCTTCTTCTCTTTTATTATTTCTTTCGCTTCTTTGAGGTTGGTGGCTGTTCTTATATTCTTTTGCATTTTTGTCCATGCTTCTTCTCTTAGCGTGTTAGTAATATCATGTAGTATTTTATCTATTTCTTCTTCTAGGTTTTCTGTTTTTATTTCAATTTTTTCTTTGGTGTCCCTCCTTGCAAGTACTATCATGTTCTTTTTAAGGTCTCTTGGCCCGATTTCTATTCGAAGTGGCGCGCCTTTCATCTCCCATTCATAATATTTTCTCCCAGCCCTTATATCCCTATCATCTAGTTTCACTCGGAAACCAGCATCCTCTAATCTTTTTTTAATTCTTTCACAAGCTTTCATAACCTCTTCTGCTTCTTCTTTGAAAATTATTGGTACTATAATTATCTGGTATGGTGCGACCTCTGGTGGTAGGCGTAAGCCTGATTCGTCTCCGTGTACAGCTATTATAGATGCTATGACCCTATCAGATAGTCCGTAACAGGTTTGGTATGCGTATTCATGTTCACCTGTGGGTGTTTCAAATTTTATATCAAAGGTTTTGGAGAAGGTTTGTCCAAGGTTGTGAACTGTGGCGATTTGTAATGTTTTACCATCTGGCAATAGTGTGTCAAAGGCTATGGTATAGTCAGATCCTGGGAATTTATCCCATGGTGGCCTCTTAGTTATAATATATGGTATGGATAGGGTGTCGAAGAACTCCTTGTAGAGTCTGATGGCCTCCTGGACTTGCTCTTCGGCTTCTTCCATCGTTTCATGTACTGTGTGAGCTTCTTTAAATGTTGTGATTTCCCTTACACGTATAAGTGGCCTAGTATGCTTTGTCTCATACCTGAAAGTGTTAACTATCTGGTAGATTTTCAATGGGAGGTCTGTGTGGGATCTTATCCATAATGAGAACATGGGGTACATTGCTGTTTCACTGGTGGGTCTGAGGGCTAATTTCTTGTTTAATCTTGTAAGTCCTCCATGTGTTATCCAATAAACTTCATCCTCAAAACCTTTTACATGGACTGATTCTTTTTCAAGTTGATCCTCAGGTATTAAAAGTGGGAATAGGGTTTCCTGATGATCCCGGTCTAGGATGTTTCGGAGAATCTCCAAGGCGTGCTTCCGTAACTGGAAACCATAAGGTAACCATACATTCATACCTTTGATAGGATATCTTGAATCGATTATTTCTGCTTCTTCCAGGATATTATGGAACCATTCACTGAAATCTATCATTTTCATCCACCATTAATAGGATTAATATGCGGGTCCTAGAAAATCCTATAATCTTTTTTCTCCAAAAATATTTTTATCAGTAAATAAAGATCTTCAATGGTGAAAGATTATTTTATCTCACTACTTAAAGCTGTTGTTTGTGATGGAGATGAATCCTAGGAAAATAGAGCTACCAAGGGAAATACACACCGGCCCTGGTGTGATAAAAAATACAGGGATTATATGTAAAGATCTCAGATTCAAGGGTAAGGTGATGGTTGTCACAGGCTATAAAACTTTTAAGATAGCTGCTAAGGATGTTATAAACAGTCTTAAAGCCGAGGATTTTGAAACAGAGTATATGAAGGTTAAAGAGGCTTCTATGGAATCTGTTATGATGGTCAAAGAAAACCTTGATGATATCTCCCTTGTATTAGGTGTGGGTGGTGGTAAGGTTATAGATGTTGCCAAGATGGCAGCAACCCTCGCAGGTTTGTCTTTTATAAGTGTACCCACTGCAGCTTCCCATGATGGTATAGCATCCCCCAGAGCCTCGATCCGCGACGGTGAAAGAGGATCGGTTTCCATGAAGGCAACATCACCAATTGGGGTCATAGCAGATACCGATATAATAATTAAAGCACCATTCAGGCTCCTTGCCTCAGGTTGTGCTGATATAGTATCTAACTATACAGCCATACTAGATTGGAAACTTGCACACAGACTCCTCAATGAACGATATAGTGAATCTGCAGCGGCACTTTCACTCATGACAGCTAAAATGATCATCAAATCGGCTGACGCTATAAAAGAGGGCCTTGAAAGGAGCGCGCGCTTAGTCGTCAAATCCCTTATAAGTAGTGGTATAGCCATAAGTATAGCAGGTAGCAGCAGACCCGCAAGCGGATCCGAGCATAAATTCAGCCACGCCCTCGACAATATAGCTCCTAAACCAGCACTCCACGGTGAACAATGCGGTGTCGGTACAATAATGATGATGCACCTCCACGGAGGGGACTGGAGATTCATAAAAGACGCTCTCAAAAAAATGCACGCGCCCACAACAGCCTATGAACTCGGCATAGAACCGGAGTATATAATAGAGGCCCTTACAAAAGCCCACACCATCCGCAAGGAAAGGTATACTATCCTAGGTGACAGGGGCCTTACAAGGGACGCTGCTGAAAAACTTGCGAAAAAAACGGAAGTGATATAATTGATAACACTGATAGGGGAGAAACTTGCAAAAAAAGGATTAACCTTCATGTATTATGGGCCTGCAAAGGCTTGTGAAGATTGCAGATATAAGTCCGTGTGTATCGACCCCCTAGAGACAGGCAGAATCTACAAGATAAAAGAAGTGAAAGATACTGAACATCCTTGTCCAATACATGAAAGCGGAAAAGTAAAGGTTGTTGAGGTTGAAAAAGCTAACATAGAAGCATTAATAGATGCTAAAAAGGCCTTTGAAGGGTCTGTAATATTATTTGAAACCCTCAAATGTGATGAAAAGTGTGATATGAGGAGTTTATGCTTCCCAGAGGGGATAAAAGCCTCAGATAGATGTAGGATCTTGAAAAATTTTGGCAGGGTCAATGAATGCAAAAAAGGCTACAAATTGAACAAAGTCCTCCTTGAGATCATCTCCAAGAAATAGTAGGGGGATTTTAATGAATTTGAAAAAAATGGTTGCATATAAAGTTGCCGAAGAGATAAAAGACGGGCAGGTTGTCGGCCTTGGCACAGGTTCTACAGCACGATATTTCATAGAAAGAGTGGGCATGCGCATACAAAAAGAAGAATTAGATATATTGGCAGTGCCCACTTCTTATCAATCATTATTCCTTGCAAGGGATTGGGAGATCCCCATTACTAGTATAACACAGCATGATATCGATGTTGCTGTTGACGGGGCTGATGAAGTTGACAAGGACCTCAACCTCCTTAAGGGTGGTGGAGCAGCCCATACAAAAGAAAAGATAATAGACTATTCAGCAAGTGAATTTATTGTTATAATAGATGATTCCAAACTCACAGATAAACTCGAAAGACCAGTACCAGTAGAGGTCATACCAACATCCTCTCGCCTTGTATGTGAAGAATTAAATTCCATGGGAGCCAAGGTCAAAATCAGAATGTCTGATGCGAAAGATGGGCCACTGATCACTGATAATGGGAATTTCATTATTGACGCGGATTTTGGATCTATTGATGATCCATCAAAACTGGAATATGAAATAAACAATATCCCAGGAGTCTTGGAGAATGGCATATTCTCAAGGGGTGTTGACAGGGTAATAGTAGGTACAAAGGATGGGATAATGGAACTCTAAAAAAAATTAAAGTTAAGTTCATGGCCATTTTGTATTTGCATGGAGAATCATTCCTATTACATTTTTTTGTTAATTGTCCTACATTGTCTTGATAAATGTTCGTCCATCATGGGCATAAAATTCACTTGAATTTTATTTACTATAGTGTAAAATGGAGTTTTCATGAAGGCGTGTATCATCATGCCCCTAAAACAAGGTTTGAAACGAAATTTTAGAACTGGTGAAAATCGCGCAATGGAAGACCTTGAAAGGGAGGGTTCAATTAATATGTTATTCTAGGAGAGTGCAATCGCGCCACAAGCATTTTGTAAACATGGAAACTGAACATCCTGGGGGGCCATTTACCTTGAATCCGTGTCCAGCAAATTAATCAAGGTAAGCTTTTTTTAGCATGATTATATTTTAGTCCTTGAAAGATAGGTTATTATGAAAAATATTGCTAGTATTATCACTATTGTGGCCCCGGAGGATGTATCAAGGGTGTATGAAAGCCATAATCCTGTTAGTGTGAATATTATCCCGATTATTGATGATAAGATCATCATCTGGGGGATTTTAAAGGTGAACTGTTTTGCTGTTACGGCTGGGATGGTGAGGAGTGCTATCACGAGTATTATACCAACCACTTTTATAAGGATCACCACACTTAAAGCTACAAGCATTAAGAGCAAAAGATAGAAAAAGTTTACAGGGACCCCTATAACCTGTGAAAATTCCTCATCAAAGGATATGGCGGTAAACTCCCTATTAAATAAAAGCACATTTGATATTATGACCAAGTCTAATATTAGCATCATCCAAAGATCTGTTCTTGTGACCGTTAGTATGTTACCAAAAAGATAATTGAATAGGTCGCTGGCATAACCAGGGGTCAAGCTTATAAATATTATACCAAGGGACATTCCAACTGACCATAGTATCCCAATAGCAGTATCTTCACTAATTTTAACTTTCCTTGTGGTGACGCCCATGAGGAAAGCTGCTATGATACTGAATGGTATTGCCGTGATTACTGGGTTGATGCCGAGGAAATAACCGAGGCCAATCCCACCAAATGCTGCGTGGGATATACCTCCACTTAGGGATACTATCCTTTTAATCACGATATAGGTGCCAACCACTCCACAGGCTATGCTAACGAGTATTGCTGCTATGAAGGCGTTTTGCATGAACTGGTATTCAAGACCTATCATAATGGTCACTTTAATGTTCTCTCAAAACCCTGTGGGGTATCCCATGGGCTATCAATTCTATTGGACACTTATAAACATCCTCAATAGATTCTAAAGCCTCTCTTGGGGGTCCGTGGGCGAATAATCTCTGGTTTAAGCATGCGATCCTGTCCACGTGGGTTGCGACCATCCCTATATCATGGGATACCATTACAATAGCCATTTTCTGTTTAAGTTCATCTAGTAATTCGTAGAATCTTTCCTGGAATAGAGGGTCTACGCTACTTGTCGGCTCATCTAATAGTAGGAGTTCGCCCTCTTTCACAAGGGCTCTTGCAAGGAATACTCTCTGCAATTGCCCCCCTGAGAGATTATCCAATCTTTCATCTTTTAAATTGATGATATCCAATCTTTCAAGCCATTTTTCCACCCTTTCTTTGTCTTCTTGGGTGTAATCTTGGAGTGGGGCGTGGTAGCATCCCATGAGCACAGTTTCAAAGACATTTATTGGGAAATCCATGTCAAAGTGGCGTCTTTGTGGGAGATAACCTACCTTTTTCCTTGCTTCTTCGGGTTTAAGGCCGAATACTTTGATTTTTCCACTGGTTGGTTTTAGGAGGCCTATAATCATCTTTAGTAGGGTTGTTTTACCGCCGCCGTTTGGGCCTATGATAGCTAGGAATTCGTTCTTGTAAATTTCAAAGTTTATATTTTCTAATATTGTCTTGTTATCTATTTTGTAGTATAGTTTTTTAATTTCAACTGCTTTATCCATTCTATCATCCATTCAGATACTCTTGAGGGTTTGTAGCATTTTTTGCATGTTTTCTATGTAGTTTTCTGCGAGTGGGTCTATTATGACTATTTTTGCGTTTATTTCATCTGCTATGGTTTGAGCGCTTTGTTTGTTGGATTGTGGTGAGACTATTATGATCTTTATATTGTTTTTTTTGGCTTCTTGGATGATCTTTGCGAGGGCTTGGGGTGATGGTTCCTTGCCTTCTTTTTCTATGGTTATCTGTTCTATGTTGTAGTCTCTGCAGAGGTAGGTCCAGGCAGGATGGTATACTAATATTTTTTTGTTTTGTTTTCCTGTGAGGGTTTGGTTGAATTGTTCATCTAATTTTTTGAGCTGTGAAATGTATTTTTCCATGTTTTTGGCATAATAGTCTTTATGGATTGGATCTTCCTCTGTGAGGGATTTGTAGATGTTTTTAACTATTATGATGGCGTTTCGTGGCGATGTCCATACGTGTGGGTCTTCTTTCATGAGTTTTATACCCTCTGAGCAGTTTACTATTTTCATGTTTGGGTTTAGTTCTTTTAGTCTTTCCATCCATGTTTTTTCGAATTCTATACCTGAGCCTATTTGGAAGTAGATTTTTGCCTTTGATAGTTCTCTTAGTTGGCCTGGTTGTGGTTCATATGTGTGTGGGTCTGCTCCTGGCGGTACCATTACTATAACTTTTACTTTGTCTCCGCCGACTGCTTCTATGAATTCCTTTTGGGGCATTATTGACGCTGCCACGACTATTTTTTCTTCAGAGCTTGCTTCTTCCGTTTTACTTGTTGTATATAGTAGGGTGCATATTATGATGGTGATTATTAGTAGGATGGCTATTCTTTTCATTGATAGATTTTTATCAGCTTCACCTCTTAAAAAATTTATTAATAATACAAAAATAGTTTAATAATTTTTATGATAATCTTTTTAAATGTTTATTAAAATAGTTTTAGTTATGAGCGTTATCAGCATTTCGATAAATGAAAAACTCCTAGAAGAAATAGACGCTTTGAAGGATGAGATGGGATTTTCAAGTCGCTCAGATATTATAAGAACGGCCTCTAGGATGTTAATAGATGAGAAAAGAAGACAAATGGATATAAAAGGCGAAGTTAATGGGGTGCTTTTCCTAATACACAAAAGGGAAGTTGAAGATAAGGTTAACGACATCAAGCATGACTATGAGAGTATCATAAGTACACAGATCCACAGTCACTTGAGGAACAAGAATTGCCTTGAGATCTTCATCCTAGAAGGTGAAGCTGAAAAAATAAAAGAACTCACCTCTAGATTTCGAAACTGTGGGAAGATGGAACACCTCGAACTTATAATAATCTAGGCTCTACGATATCCATGGCTGAAGGTGGGATCATATAGCTTCGAACTTTCAAAATCTCCAGGTTCGAGAACATCACCTACTATGATGATGGCGGTCTTCTGAATATTACTCTTCTTTACTTTATCTTCTATATCAGAAAGTTTACCCTTTATTATCTCCTCATCATCCCATGAAGCCCTTTTGACCACGGCTATTGGTGTATCATCACTATAATGTTCTCTTAAACTTTTAACAACTTCCCCGATTTTATGAACCCCAAGGAATATACACATAGTGGAATTATGACTTGCAAGATCTCCTAGATCCTCCTTGGGGGGTACTGGCGTCCTACCAGAAGGTCTTGTGATTATAACAGTCTGAGAAACCCCAGGCACAGTTAATTCAGTCTTTAAAGCGGCTGCAGCAGCGAAAAGTGAACTCACTCCTGGTATAATATCAAAGGGGATTCTTCTCTTTTTAAGCTCCCTCATCTGCTCCATTATAGCCCCATAAATTGAAGGATCACCTGTATGTATCCTGGCAATAATCTTCCCAGAATCGGCACCATCCACCATAATATCTATTATCTCATCTAATGTCATAGAGGAACTATCATAGATCCTGGCAGAATCAGGTGCAAAATCTAGAATCTTCTTGTTCACAAGGGAACCCGCATATATTATTATATCAGAGTTTTTAATTATCTTAACAGCCTTCAAAGTTAAAAGTTCCGGGTCTCCAGGCCCTCCACCAATAAAAAATACCTTCCCCTTCATAAAACCCCCCTAATTATATTATACTTCTATAAAATAGTATGTAGGCTACTATCATTAATATTATGGCCATTAGGAAGCCTATAATCGCCATCCCCCTGTCACTTCCGAAGATTATTGGGATGGGTCCTATCATTATAACTCCGCCTGTTTTAACCTCCGCACCTTCCTTTGTCTTACTAAATATGCTTATGATGCTACCAGCGAATATGAGGAAGATACCAAGGATTATGAAGATTATCCCAACTATTATCAGTGTGTTGGTGTTCAACTTTTATCAAACCTCCCTACTAAAAAATTTATTGTATAATTTTTATCCTATATTCTGTTGTGCCTTTATTATTTCTCTTTTCTAATAGTTCCATTTCCACCATTGCATCTAGGACTTCTGACAAGTCAATGAAGCATTCTGGAGAATTTTCACAGAATTTAATTTCACATGGGCAGATTAGTTTTTCTTCTATTTCCTCTTCTCCCATCCATTGGGGGTTCCTAGTCAATGAGTCATGTAGGAGTATGCAGAGTAGTATTCTCCTTTTTTTGTCTTCGTCAAATGGTAATTCTTGGATGAACCCTTTTATCCCAGTTACGATCGTCTTTAATTGTTCCTCTTCTTCTTCGGGTATTATTGTTAGGGCTTTGACTTCCTCGGCTAGGAAGTATTCGCCTCTGCTCACATTGAAACGATCCTTTTTAAGCACTAAACCTCCAATGTCCTCCACATACTCTTCAAATTCTTCGAATCTGTAGGGGCCTCCGCTAAATAATACTATCTTATACATTTTCATTCCCCACTATGATATAATTTGGGGGGCTCTGCTATAAAATTATAAGGGGGAAATTATATTAACATTTTTTCGTATTATCATACTAGGGGTTTCATATGATAGAATGTGAAAGGGGAGTTTTTACAACAGATTTCTTGATCTCATTCCTTTCTCTATCCTTTTTAATATTATATTTGACGAGTATGGCCTCTTATAGGATAGATTATGCTAACGAGGAAAGAACTTTAACTGATTTAAGGGTTTTAATGGATGAATTGGCTGGTAAGGTCAATCTTGTATTGGCTGGCGGCCCAGGACATGAGGCGACCTTCACAGCCCCTACTAGTATTCAGGGTTCGAGATATCAGTTATGGGTCAACTCCAGTGGAGTGTATGGTATGGTTAATGGTAGGTATGGTATGTCACCAATTTACCCTTGTATGGTAGTTGATTCTAATGGGAATCCCAGAACTGCCATATTGAAACCTGGCTTCACTTACAAGATTAAGAATCTTAAAAAGGGTCATGGGATTATTATAATGATAACAGAGGCACGATAGGGATGGGTAGAGGGCAGATAACAGGAGATTATATTCTTATTCTAGGCATTACAATCTTAATACTCTTTCTTGTATCCTCTTTTTTGGGTGATAATCTGGAACTGGATATTGCTATTGCAGCTGCGAGGGATGGTGCCATCCAAGGGGCTAACATGGATGAACTTGCACTTTATCCATGGGATGCATATCATGAATATATAACAGGGAAGAATATCCTTTTACAGCCATCTTCTGTCCAGATAATTAAAGTGGAGGCTATAAGAGAAGGATATAATGAAACTTATGGAAAATATAAAATCAGACTTATAGTATATGCTCATCTAGAAAGGGAAATCCCAGAAGATTGTAAAAATTCCCTGGGAGATCGAATAAACTATTACACGCGGAGAAACATTTGCTTAACATTTAACACAGAGAATATGAGTAATGATTTTTATAACCCGGCCTTTTCATACAATTACATGTTCACCACATCAGATGTGAAATGGGTGTAAAAAAATCGAAAACCACTAGTATGATAAGATTATAAATAAGTTATTATAGTTAAATTCTCAGAATAGGGAGTACCCTTCGGGGATTTCACATATGAGGTTATATATAATGGGATGATAAATTTTTTTGTTGGGTGGACCTATGACTAAAACAAAAAAGGAAAAATTAGATGATGTTCTTTCAAGTTTCATGCAAGTTGGACAAATAAGGGCATCTGGGATAGTATCCAAGGAAGGTCTTCTTATAAATGCACGCACACCCCCAGACGTGGATGCGAGAATCTTCTCAGCTTTATGTTCCACTATCATGGGGGCTGCGGAGGCCGCCTCTGGCCAGATGAACACTGGTGCAGTGGATGAGATCACCGTGAGGACTGAGAGGGGTATAATAATCCTAAAACCTGCGGGTGAGAAGGCTATATTAACTGCGCTCGCAGAACCAGACGCCCAGTTGGGTCTTTTACTCGTTGAAATGGAAAGTAGGGCAAGTCAAGTTGAAGAAATCCTCAAGGAGATGTGAAGATGAAAAAGACGTACATCCCTAAACTTGACGACATACTCGGTGGTGGTATAATCGATAACGCCTCTGTAATGTTCTCAGCCGTTCCTGGCGTGGATTATGAGGCGTTTGGCTATCAGATGCTAAATGGACGACTAGGAGAGGGAGATAAAGGTTTCATATTCACGAATGTGGCCGAACCTGAAACGATAATATATGAGTTCAGATCCTATGGCTGGGATCTTGAAAAATTCTTAAAAGATACTCAAGCTTTCTTTGTTGATGGAACTTCACCGTTCATGGGATTACCATCAGATGCCAAATATTCCATTGAGGACTATTCACAGGTAGAGGATGTGATCCTAGAAGCTATAGAGGACGTGCCAGATGGTATAGGTATCATAAATAATCTTTCAACCCTAATAGATTATCTTGGAGAAGATGAGACAATAAACATTATAAAAAAATGGAATTCACATGGCAAAAAATATAATGCCAGCCTAATTTATCTCTTCACAAAATGGGATTATAACCATGATCTAATCCAGAATCTTAAAAAATCCATGGATTGTGTGGTTGAGATTAAAACAATAGAGGAAAGGGTTATAATAGGTCAAGGTTTTATGGTGGCCCATTCTTCATGGTCCGAACCATCAGATACTATGGTACTATTCTTTGTGGTGCAACCAGGAGGAGTTAAAGTATACATACCCAAGATATTAGTCACGGGCCCGTACAATGCAGGTAAATCGACTTTCGTGAAGAAAATATCAAAGAAGTCGGTTTCAGTTGATAGGAAGGCTCTATCGGCTTTCCCAACCACTATAGCATTAGATATTGGACATCTTGAATATAAAGGTTTTATAGCTGATGTATTCGGCACACCAGGCCAGGAACGGTTCGACTTACTATTAGACGTTTTAGGTAGGGAATCGGTTGGTGCTTTTATAATTGTTGACTCGACAGCCCCGCAAACATTTGCAAGGGCCAAGGAGATGATAAGGAAGGCAAAGGCGGAGGCTATACCAAAGGTTTTAATCGCGAATAAGCAAGACTTGCCAGGGGCGCTTTCACCAGAGGAGATACGTGAAAAAATGAAACTTGGCGAGGACATTCCCATCATACCAGCGATAGTAACAGAGGGGAAGGGAGTTACTGATGCCCTTGAAGCTCTCCTAGGATTGCTCTATGGTGATTGAATTGATTGTAAGGATTTCATCAGGAATTCCAGGTTTAGATAAACTTGTAGGTGGAGGGGGCGGATCATTCGCGGAGAACACTGTTACACTCGTCTACGGTCCTCCAAAGGTTGGGAAATCTGTCTTCTCCTATCAATTTGCATTTGAAGGTCTTCGTAATAATGAACCATGCCTTTATATCAGCACAGATTATGGTTTGAAGGACATTGAAAGGAACATAGCCAATTTTGGTTGGAACCTTGATGAATATATAGAAAATGAAAGTTTTTATTTTATAGATGCCATATCAACAATTGCGGGCGTGGAAGTTGAAAGTAAACCCAATTATTTTTTATCATCTGTGCATAATCCCACAGATATCATGGTAAAATTGGGGATGGCCATGCGCCAGATAATATCAAAGTCTCCCCGTTTCAGATCTGTTCTTGATTCGTTAACGACTCTCATGGCATTCAATGACGAAGTTCTGATTGTAAGGGTGCTCACAGTCTATATAATGCGTATAAAAGAAAGTGGAGGAACAGCCATTGTAACTTACACTGAAGGTTCAGCCTCCTCCAAGGTTGAAAACATGTTAAAGGCCATAGTAGATAATATAATTCACCTTGATGGGGAGAATCTCACCATAGAGGCCATGATTGGGGGTGGTAAGGTAAAAGGACAATATGATATAACCCCTAAGGGTATAGTAGTTGACTAAATTTGTGTGATAGTTATGACAGACCAGAAAGTGAAGGTTTTGGATGATCTATTGGAGGATGTGACACCAGGGGATCTTATATTACTTTACGGCCCTCCTAAGGTGGGTAAGTCCATATTCTGTTATCAGTTTCTTTATTCAGGCCTTGAAGGTGGTGAACCATGCTTGTATATAGTGGCTGATTATGGTTCTAGGCAACTTGAGCAGAGGATGATGGAATTTAATTGGTTTCTGCGACCATATATTCAAAGCGGTGACGTTTACATAATAGATTTGCTAACTCGCTTGGCTGGTGTTAAGGTTGAGGATTCAGGGACATTAAAGTTTTCTTCGGTTCAAAACCTTACTGATCTTATGGTAAAGGTGGGTGTGGGTACACGTTCATTATTTAGGAGATCATCCAAGTTTAGGGCTATATTGGACTCTCTCACAATGATATTCGCATTCAACCCTCCAAGTCTGGTTTTGAGGCTTGTTAGAGCTTATAAGAGTCGTATAAGTGAAGCTAAGGGTGTGGGGGTTGTGGTACATACAACGGGGACTGTTGAATCTCAGATTGAAACTTCTTTGATGGATTTAGCCGATTTAAGATTATGTTTAGATGGGGAGAAAATCCAAATAGAATCTTCAGCAGGTAAAAAATCTGCCCAATACACCATAACAGATAAGGGGATCGAATGTTGGGGAATAAAATGATATCAATATTGGGCCTATTTGACCTATTTGGAAGAGGAAGGTCATTAGAAGATTATATTCGTCGCCTCCAAGAATTATGGGAAGAAGAGTTCGATATTTTGTTATCCATAGCAGGATATTATCTTGATGAGGGTGAACATGAGAATGCTATGGAATACCTTGAAAAAGCGTTTAAAGTAGCTGTTGAAATGGATGATAAGGAACTAGAAGCTGTTGTACTCGATTTTATGGGTGATGTTTACCTAGATAAGAGAGAGATGGATATTGCTATTGAGTATTTCAAGGAAGCATTCAAAATTTATTCTTCAATTAAATCACCCCGCAAAGCTGAGATGAAAGAGAAGATAAGCGAAGTTGAGAAGATGAAAGAAGCCATAGAAATGGCCGAATTGCATAAAAAATTTGAAGAAACCCCAAAGATTTTTGAACCGGGAAAGTTAGAAGTTGATATCGACAAGATAATCCCAAAGTTGAGAACATTACTTGGACGTCTAGAATCAGAATACAAACCATCTGAGGGCACCATTGAAGAGTTGAAAGAGGCCCTAGATATAGCTACTGCAATAAATGATGAATCAGGTGAAGCTTCCATCCTCCTAACCCTTGGAACCCGTTCTTTTGAAGATAAGAATTATGATGATGCATTCAATTATTTTGAACGGGCTGCGGAGATATTCGCTAAGAAAGGGAATAAAATGCCACTTGGGGTTGTGAATGTTTTCCTAGGCGTCATACATTTCATAAAAGGGAATGAAGAAGAGGCTTTAGAGAATTTTAGAAATGCAATTAAACTATTTGGAAGTTCAGACGACTCTAAAGCTTCTAGGCTTGTGGCGGATATTTGTAGATTATTATATCGGGTCAAGGGGTAATATAAATGCTAATAGTATTCCAAGGGAGCCGAATAATATTCCTATAAACCATACGATGAGTACAACATGTTTTTCCTTCATGGGTTTTCTAAGTATCCATCTTATAAGCGAATTGAACCCCTCTGGGGGGGCTACGAGTCTACCATCTTCTGTAACCCTTGTAGGGGCGTGTTGATGCCTCTCCATCACACCCGCACTATAGAATTTCAGGATAGAATCTATTATATTGGGCAATAATACGATGAATGCTATGCTCTTTATACGTCCTATGAATGCCACAGCAGCTATACATGCCCCTATTATAAGTGTACCAACATCTCCTGGAAATACACGTGAGGGGTAACGATTGTATATTAGAAAGGCTAACAGCGAACCTAACATTGTCATTGTAATGAGTGAAACGTCATATTTTCCCATTATTATACAGGATGCCGTGAGTGATATCATAGCTATAGATCCTAATCCTGATTCGATCCCATTCAAGCCAGCTAACATGTTGGTGAGGTTCGAAGCAATGGAAACTGCTATCGGCATGCTTATAAGATATAGTATACCCACGTTAGGTGGGGCCACCCATATAAGTGGGAGTCCAGCCAAGAATAAGAGGAATAATTTTTCCTTTGATGATAGCCTTACAAGGTCGTCTACCATACCCACGAGGCCGACTAGTATGATAACAAGTAAGGTTACCATGAGTTCATAATGAAGTTTTGGGAATGTGCAGATTGCTATGAACATTCCTATTATGAATCCGAATAGTATTCCAATACCACCCATTTCGGCGACTATTGGCTTGGAAATCTTGTGGATGTCTTTACCGACCACGTTAGCATTCCTTAGCTTGTTTATTAATCTTGGCATTACAAGGTAGGTTGATGAAAATGCCACTATGAAACAAATGATAGATATTGTTATTATAGTGTTAAATTCAACTGTTAGCAACTGGGATCACCCTTTTTTGATTATATAATAGACTGTCCTTAAGGGTATATTAAACTTTTCAGCTATTTTTTTCGCGGGCACGCCTTCTTCTGCCATTTTACGTACGCGCATCCTCGTGATTTTATCATATTTGGGCTTTGGACCCCTTTTGAGTTTCATGTCCCCTTTAAGGTAGTATATGGTTTTGATGGGTATCTTTGTTATACTCGCTATTTCTTTTGGGGTTTTACCTTCGCTTATAAGTTTTCTGATCATCTTCACATCCTTTTCAGCATATTTTCGCCGTCTTCTAGGTTCTACTTTTATCCCTAGGTTTTTGAGGGCTTTGAGGTACTTTGGTGGGATTCTATCATATAAGCTGGGCGGGCATGTGATCTTTTCAAGCTCGGGGTTTTTTTCAAGGACTTCTATTATTCTACGTGAAGTTAATGGCTGGTTTATATGTATTTTCCTAGCCAATATGATCACTTTCTTCTTAATTTTAATATTATGGGTCCATCATATTAGGGGCCTTTTTTTTATTTGATCATTTCCATGAAGAGCCTGGCCTTGTCTGTAGGTTTTCTAAGAGCCTTTATATTCTCTCTTTCTCTCTTTAACTCCTCTAATGTCACAGAAAATATATTAGCACATGTTTTCTCATCTATACCAGATTCCAGGTTGATTAGAGCGGCTCCAAATGCCCTTGGATTGATTTTCATGTGCAAGCCTTTTATTTTTTCTTCTATCTCAAATTTTTTCAATAATAATTTTTGAAGATTTTTTATATAAAATATTTTCTCACCATATTCCTTGAGGAGTTTAACAGCTTCTTTATCCATTTTATCAAATGTTTTAACCTGTTTACGGTCTAGGACCGGGCCCAAACCTGGGAATGGGCCCGCATATTTACTTCTTCTGTCATAGGATGTTGTAAGATAATAACATGCTATATCCCATAGTATTAGTGTTATGGGAGTTCTTGAGAAAATATTCATTATTTTCTCTCTCAGTTCTAAGTCTGATTTAAGATCTGGTTTTAGATTTCCATTTTCATCTGCCAGACCCTCTTGGATGAGAAGGTCTTCAAGTCTTCTTTTTCGGATTTCTTCAAGCTCTTTACCTTCCCTTACAAACGTTGGTGAATATTCCTCGGCCTCTTCACGTATTTCATCATATCTTTTAACTATATGAGGTTTTTTTAATCTCTTTTTAAGGATTTCATCTTCTATTTTAGCTAGGAAATCTTGGATGAAGCCAGAATAGCCTAGTGCTAGCGCTGTTCTAACGTGTCTATCATTGATTATTGTGGATTTTCTGCGGTGAAATTGTATGAATTCTATCCTCGCATGGGGTCCGTATTGTTGTTTTAATTTCTTCTCATAGTCGATGTGGTCAATGTCTTCGATGGTCATCCTTTTTCTGACCCAGCGCCCAGATTCTTGGACTTTAATGATCATGGTCGCTGAGGTTATAGTCCCACTTTTCTCATTCTTTAGGAGTCTTATAATCTCTTTGAAAGATTCCCTGGCCCATGGGGTTAATTGGGAGATCTTAACCATATAGTCTCCTGAAAGTGGGAGGTATGGTATTATTTCAAGACGTTTTATATTCCCATCCTCGAATTTTACTTGGAGGGTGGAGCCACATTCACATTCTCTAAGTTCATTTTCTGATAATTCGCCAAGCCTGAAGGTTCTTCTGCACATTTCACAAGTTAAAGCGCCGTGTTCTTCAAGGTGGCCTAATGCTATCCTATGGGATGCTATTGCAGAATTTACCCTGTCGAGGATGTTCTTTTTAAGCGAAGCTTTCATCCTAAAGTATTGTGTTTGTCTTCTTATGTCATGGAGGTCCTCTGCTTTTAACTCTCCTTTTAGTGGAGGGCCATAGATTGCCATTGAACGGTATGGTGTTTTGAATCCTTTTAATTCCATTCTCTTTTTTATTTTTTGGAGTTTTCTTAGATTGGATCTTAGATAGGTGTATGTTTCGATGAAACCTTTAGGGTCTATAAGATCGTCTGGGTTTATCTTCCGAATTTTTATACTTTCTAGGAATTTTTCAGATTTTGCTATGAGGGCTGGTTCCTCCATTTTCATCAACGGTACAAATCTGTGTGGGGTTTATTTTATCCTTTCACCTATTTTACCATCTTCTACTGTTAATAGTCCCATTTTTTCTTCTGTTGCGAGTATCATGCCCTCAGATTTTATGCCGAATAATCTTGTAGGTTTTATATTGGCTAGTACTATAACCTTTTTTCCTATGAGTTCATTTGGTGAATATTTTGATCCTATGCCAGCCACTACTTGGATTTTCCTATCATTTAAATCAACTTTCAATTTTAGTAGTTTGTCTGAGCCTTTTATCTTGGAGGCTTCTAATATTCTCCCCACTCTGAGGTCTAATTTTGCGAAATCTTCTATGTTAACATCTTCTCGGGTTTTTGTTTTCTGGTGGAGTTTGCGCTTCTCCTCTTCTATGATCTTTTCCTGGATCTTGGCGAATAATGGCTTGGCTTTTCTGATTTCATGACCGGATTTTATTGGGGTGGTGGCATCGTCCCATGAAGCACCCTCTAAATTGAGTATTTCTAGTATCTTGGCGGATTTCCTGGGCATGTATGGCCTTAAGAACGAGCCTATTGCCTTGGCTAACTGGTTACAAGTGAATATACAAGCCGCAGCCCTCTCAGGGTCTTCTTTGATGGTCTTCCATGGCTCTTGGTCGTTGAAGTACTTGTTACCTTTCTTTGCCAAGCCTATTATCTCCACGAGCCCTTCCCTGAAATTGAATCTTTCAATAGCATTTTCAATGTTTTCTTTAGCCTTTTTTATATCCTCTATGATTTTAATGTCCTCATCTTCTAGATTGGCTTCAGGTATCCTACCATCATAAAACCTGTTGGTGAAAGAGAATGTGCGATGTAGAAAATTACCTAGTATATCTGCTAGTTCATCATTCACCCTTCTTTGGAAGTCTTCCCATGAGAAATCAGTATCCCTTGTCAAAGGCGCATTTATTGTAAGATAATATCTTAGAATGTCGCTTTCAAACCTTTCCAAGAATTCTGATGTCCAAACAACCCAATTTTTGCTCGTGGACATCTTCTTACCCTCAAGGGAAAGGTATTCTCCTGCTATGATATTGTCTGGGAGTTTGCAACCATACGCCATTAAAAGGGCGGGCCAGAAAATCGCATGATGATAAATTATATCTTTACCTATGAAGTGTATTACAGTGTCATCCCAGTACTCTTTCCAATCTTTGCCTGTTTTTTCACTCCATTCAACCGCTGATGAAATATAGCCTAGGAATGCTTCCCCCCAGACGTAGATTATTTTCCCCTTGGCTTCCTTAAGGGGGACTGGTATGCCCCATTCCATGTCCCTTGTAAGTATCCAATCCTTCAAGCCCTCCTTGACCCATTGTAGTGCATAGTTTCTAACATTTGCAGGCAAGTTCTTATTTGATTTTATCCACTCGAGAATCTTATCCTGGAATTTGCTTAACCTGAAAAAATAGTGTCTAGATTTTCTGACTTCTGGTTTTGAGCCGCATATCATGCACTTAGGGTTAACTAATTGTAGGGGTTCGAGGTGTCTGCCGCAGGCTTCGCAGTGGTCTCCTCGAGCCCCCTCAGCCCCGCAGTATGGACATTCACCTTCAACGTACCTGTCAGGGAGAAAACGTTGACATTCATTGCAATATAATTGTTTTATATCCTTTTCATAGATGAAATCTTTTTCATAGAGGTTTAGGAAGAATTTCTGGGCTATTCTATGATGTAAAGGGTTGCTTGTACGTGAAAAATTATCAAATGATATGTCACATGCTTCAAGGTCGCGTCGGATCATCTTATAATAATGGGTCGCCACATCTAGTGGGTCCCTTGATTCTTTCTCGGCTTTGACAGCTATTGGTGTTCCATGTTCATCTGTTGCACATACGAATAGGACTTCCCTCCCTTTCAGCCTATTGTAGCGAGCGTATATATCTGCTGGTATATATGTTGATCTTAGATGTCCAAGGTGCGTTGGACCATTTGCATATGGAAGTGCGCAAGTGATGAATATTTTTTTCAATGTTCCCATGCCTCCCTTCAGAGGAAAATCTTAGATCGAGTATACCATAAATAAATTTTATCTAACTGGCTTATATTATTAGCCAATTTTGAATTTAAGCTAATATATATTTATCCTTTCTTCTTTGCAAATACTTTATTGGAATTAGAGATGTTATAGGTTTGGATTAAAAGAGAGGACCTAAAGTCATGACATTTTAAATTATAGGAGGTTGGATATGGATAAAATTTTCTGTTATTGTCATGTAAAAGATGATTTTGCCTCGCCTACTGGCACCCCATATGGAATGTGAGCATGCTAATATTCACTATTATAAATCGGAGAGATGTCCTTTATTCTCCAATTTTCTTGTTGGGGGAAGTGAAGATAGTTTTATATGTGATGTGGAATATAATAAATGATTGGAATCTATAACGGATTTTCCACCAATAATTAGCTGGGGGGGTGAAAAGTATGACAAAAATAGGAAACATATTATATGACGTTTTTGTGAAAAATCCACAAATGAAAGAAAAACTGAAAGAATTGGTCGATAAAGGATTAAAAGCCAAAGAACTGAATGTTAACATGAAATTACCATGTTATTTTCTGTTCCCGGATCCTACAAGCTTCGGATGTGAAGGATGCGACCTTAAATGTAATGGAGCTTCTACAGCGTCACTAAAATTGAAAGAACATTCATTTAAAGAAATAGTTGATAAAACACATTTTTATAAGCATTTAGAGATATTACTCCGCCCAACAATAAACCCACAATAAAAGTCTTTTTTTCAAGTTTAGAGGCCGCGGCCTAAATAAAGGTTGATTTAAATTTTGATTTTAATTTGTTCCAGAATAGGTGTTCTGGTCCGCAGCCACTGACCATGACAGATTCTGTAGATGACTCGTCTATGATTCCGAGGATTTCATCTATTTTCTTGTCCATCTCCTTATTTGAAATCGGATGGAAACTGGCGTCGAAATATTCTTTAATGGTCTTATAATAATTTCTCGCGGCAGAGGTTGATTCTCTCCCTGGGAAAACATGAATTTTCATAGGCTTTGCGGATTTGATAACCCTTAGGTGATCTTGGAATATTTCATCTTCCCCTTTGTCTGGGGTAGTATAGATAAGCGTCATCTCATCTGATGGATGGACCTGGAGATTGGCTTTTAGCGCGTCTCCATTGTCTCCCTGGCCTATCCCCACAGTCTTGTCACCTAATTTGAAAATTTCAAATCTTCCAGGTGGTAGGGTGAATTTTTCAAGTTCCTGGGCTGTTTTTATTATTGTTTCTTTTATATTTTCTGGATGGGGTGTGAATGTTATATAAGCTGTGGATGCGCAAAGGAAATTGTAGAGGTTGTGTATGCCGAAATTTGGAACTTCTAATTTGAATTTTGATGATATCCTTTTTTGGCTTGTATAATTGCATGTTTCACTACTAATTTCTATTTCCCATTTTTTGTCCTTTTTGGATAGTCTTGTTAATTTGACGTGTGGCTCTGGCCTTGAAAATCCACATTTGCACCTGTATATTCCCCGATGGTTCAAGTACCTTTTTGAATATTCTAGTTTTTCCTCGCATATTGGACAATGAACTGGTGCGCTTAGCGGTGTTTCATCCTCCAAGCCCACCTCAAGGCCATAATAGGCCACTTGGACGTCTTTTTCTTTTTCCATCCCAATGAAGGCTGTTCTTGGGTCATCGGCGTTACAAATTATAAAACCTTTTTTCATTGGAGCTGAAAGCAATCTCTTGGCCTTAAAATATTCTCTGAACGGGTTTTTTTCTCCAGCGACCATTGTATGTTCCCTTGAGATTGTTGTGTATATGACGCCTATTGGATCCACATATTTGCAGACTGTATCTGGCATGGAATATTTAGCTGTTCTTATACCATACTCGAATATTCCGAACTCGGCTTTTCCACCGAGTAATCCAGTTGCAACAGCATTTACTGTGTTGCTGTCGAAGTTGCATGAGACTGAAGAGTCTTTCTTTAAAAGCAAGCATAACATTTTTGTGGTTGTTGTTTTACCATTAGTCCCGGTTATGAGTATATTGCCAATTTTCGATCTTTTTGAAAGTTCCCTTAGACAATCAAAACCACCTATTCTAAGGAATAGGTAGCCTGGGAAACTCCTACCCATACCTCTTCCAAGCTTGACTATGAAACGAGCCAATCTCCCAGCTAAACTCGCTGTAGTGCATTTAAATTTCATTTCCACATCCCTTTCTCGTGTTTTTGAATCCCCACCCAAAAGCCGGTCTGTTGTTAACTTAGAAAAATGTGGGAGGGTGGATACTATTTCCATAGTATTCCTAGAATTGTATTATATGTGATCACCTTATTTCTTATATAACAATATGTTAACTTATATAGTTACATAAGATATTTTCTACAAATTCTAAAATCAAAAGCTATCACTCTAATCCGCACTCTCTTGGCATGAAATAGAATCTTCATTTTTTTGTTTTACAAGTTTTTCAAGTCGAAATTTCCCTTCAAACAAGGGGGTGATTCTCGTTTACAAGTCGAAATTTTGGTGTCTGCCTCATGGCTGGGATCCTATAATTTGAGGTTTAGTAATACTTGTTTTCAAATCGAAACCATGAACAAGATAATTGTAATAGAAATAATCTTCTTTTTTGACTTGTGATTAGAAGCAGGGTGAGTGTGCGCCTGTAAAAAACTGGGGACATATAAGGCGATGAAATAAGCCCCCTTGAAAATCTCCTAACCAGAAAAACCTTATGTTCATGCCAAAAATGGGTGATAACCCTCCAAAAGAATTTAAAGGAGATAATCATCTGCTAAATGGGATGTTACCCCCCCCAGAAGACTATAACATGAAAGGATTAGCCATAATTGCATATCTAGCCTTTGATTATGTGGGGGGCACTATGTTATTTCCCTTGGGCTAGTGATATTACTATCCCCTATTTTGAAATTTTTCAGATTTACACAAATTTGGGGGGGTCAAAAAAAGTATCATGGCTAACCAGATGCTCAAACTAATGATAGGTGATAATAAGGAATCCTATCATCATATGCCCACTCATCCCCCCGATATATCTAGTGGCTGTATGGGGGCAAATAGGGGATCATGTGAGATCCTGGGGTTTTTTTATCCACCCCACAAACTCCTTATCTTATCAAATATCTCCTGTATCTGTGAATCTGAAATGTTCCCGATAAATTTTGGGTTTGGGTCTTGTCCGGCCACTTGGTATGGGAATTCAAAAAACAGGGAGTAACCTGGCTCATAAGCGGCGGAGTGGAATAGGATCGCCCTATGACTCCTATCTTCCCTTAACCATTCTTCAACTGGTTTTTTATCCTTTTCATTCAGTACTCTAACCCCTATAATCTTGGCTCCAGTTTCACGCGCCTTGTCAACAACTTTATAGGCTTCCCCGGCATTGGCATCAACAACCACTAAATCCAAGTCAATCCCATATTTGCGTTCTAGGCTCGTGAAATACCTGTATGGGGTGTCACAATATTGGTCAGGGTAGGCTCGGGTGGTTGTTTGGACCACTATCTTCTCATCCACGCTGAAATATATTGGTTGGGCTCCGATAATCGCACCCTCCCCATCCTTTAAGGGTCTTATGGGGGCGCTGCCTAGGATAGTCCCAGGGCCTTTGTAGGGCATTATGTTGGATGTGAACCTGTCACAGGGCGCGTAACAATCTATACCATGCTCTGCTAGGTATGCTTCAGCCTTTGCCTTCCCAGGGTGATCACCACAACCAACAACCAAGGATGCATTTTCTTCAATTGCCGTGGGGACTAGTACATTCATCCCGTGCGTGTCTATCTCTTTCCATGTATTCTCATCAATTCTAATCGAATTTAAGCGGCCCAATTTACTCACATCAACTTCAAACACGAAATTTCCTTTATCATCAGGTGCAAAATAGCTTCCATTAATCTTCTTAACAGTTACATTTGTCGCTGGTATCACTGTGATATTGGCATATTTCATCAATTCACGTATCCTTGCACCTTCCATCCAAGGCACGACTTCGCTAGGATCACGGGGTCTATGATCTGGGGGGACATCCAAATTATAATTTGATGCCCTGTCTCTTATCACCCTATCTACTTGAGTGACCACCCTCTCCCTTGGGGAGACCTTAATATAGGAATCGCCAACCACTATATATGATGCATTAGAAGGGCTCACCTCAAAAGCACTAAAATTATATCCTTCTCCACTACTTGTGGCGTTAAAAAAAATGTAAATACCAACAATAAACATACTAACAATCAGTGCTAATATTATCCTTTTGTAACTCAACAAATTTGATACCCTCCTCATGATTCATGGATATGGATATAATATATTATCTTAAATATGTTTCCCTACATTTTAGAAAAGGAAATCTTACTGTGATCAAAAAAAGGTTGAATGCCATGATATATGAACTCACGCAGCCCAAAACCCCCCCATAATCTGCTAATATACCCCATTGTATTCAGGATTGGGATCCTTCATGTTCATAGAATTTCTTTTGGGCTACCCATAAATTTCTTGCTGATGAAAGGATAATGAACCAAGGGCCATGTGAAATTTATTATTGCATCAACCCGGCTTTCTCCAACAAAATTATAGACAAAAAGGATGATCCGCTTGGATAGTCAAGGGGATTTCAAAGAATTCCAAGACCCCCCCAAATGGTATTATAACCAAGATCCCTTTTTGTGCAATTTCGTGGAAAATTGGATAATCTTTTTTGTAGTTTTTTTAGCGCTTAGACAAAAAAATATGCCAGAAGTTGACTAGTCAAAACTTCCGGCCTCTCACATCTAAAGTCTCTAAGGGTTTTTCGTGATAATATCAGTTAACCTAAACCCAATCGGAAAAAAATTGCATCGAAAGTACAAGATTTACCTTATCCCCCTACTAAAGGCCTAAACTCATGAAAAAAGCTAACGGGGGGTTACCAGTAAAATATTTTTCGGATTCTTGTTAGGACCTTAGAACCTCCCTTTTTCCTGGGGTCCCATGAAACTTACATGACAACATTTCGTTCAACATCTTACATATAATCTAAAAGGCCAATAGAAGGCCTTTTGCTCATCCCCATTTTCATTCGTTTGCCGGGTGAAGATTTTGCATCTTATGTAACTTTCGTCATATGCATGCTAAGGTAAAGTGGACCTGTCATTTCCCCATTAGACATTCGTACATATGCAACAGGGTATGAGATAGGAAGGAAACACTAAGGGTGAATTATTATATGAGATCCCCCCTTTAAACCCATAAGAAAACTCCTTTGGGAGAGTCATCTCTCTACTTTTTGAACGTATTCTATCAACCTTCACATAAAATCTTATCTGATGGATCTCCAATGTCTTATCCACTAACATAGTGTGATCTTATCCATTTTTCAATTTTGTCAGATGGGAAATCGCCATAAATTGCATCAGGCACACTTATCCCAGCCGAATATACATCCGGTGGCTCATCACCCGAAAAAGAAGCCCCAGCCTCCAACTTTCTTTTCTGGCCAGTAGACAACGATGACGTTTACCTGCAGCTTGTATCCAGGTGCAACTTTGCTACCTTGTACTCCAGTTATCTACATAATCTCTTTCCGCCGTATAAAATAGTATTTTTTGTGTTATTATCGAAAGTGGGAGGAGCCCACAATTCTGAGGGTATGCTATCTCCAAATTTAGATCTAATTGATTCGGGCAGTTCAGGATCAAGTTTATTATGTTGAGGATTAGATGGGAGGTTCATAAATAAAATCTTCAAAATCAGGGAAAGATAGAGGACAGCAAATAATTTTTCCCTTGATTGGAATGTCTCTTGTATCATACTCTTTTGTCTTATTATATTCAAGTGCTAATGGTAATGTTTCATTTATGACATCATCTTGCGCCACTGGTCCGCTGAAAGAGGCGTATATATATACTGATAAGAACACAACTAATAACAATATCCAAGTTTTTTTTCATTTGCTCACCCCAAATTCAAAAAATTTATGTTTTTTATTTTTTTGTGTTTCTATTCGATCATAAAACTTAATTGGTGGTGGAATAATCATTCCTTGGATCTTATACCCACTAGGCTAATTTCTCTGATAGTTTTGATCAATAGCCCTTTAAATTTTAAGAGAATATAAGTGACTTTTTTGGACAGTGAGAGGATGCAAAGGTTCTTTCATTATTTTGGAGATCCTAACCCTTTGTAGAATTAAGAGTGTGTTTTTCGTGATTTTGTCCTAATTGCGGGGGTCAGAGACCTTGAGGGCGTTAAATTTTGTCGGAATTGTGGTGAAAAGTTGGAATCTAAGACTGAATGGTGTAAAACGGCCAAGATTTTAGTGACCGTCGCTTGTTGCCTTAGTATATTGTTGATGAGAGGAATCTGGGCATTAACCTTGCTAGGAGAGGTTTCAGGAATTAACGGAGAATTTCGCCAAATTATACATAAGATTTTTTTGTCCATTGCCAAGATCTAGACACTAAATTTGATTTTTAATGGACGATAAACCCATGCTTAGGTGAAGTGTACACACATGTATCTTTAGGCGGCTATTTTTGGGATAAACCTTCTTTTTAACATGGAGGGGGGAATATAATATCATCTCTTGTTGTTATCCGCAACTTCACACTGTAAGAGTGGAATAGTGGAATGTCACCCTGCTCGTAGGGAGGATGTTTTATTCTAGTTTGTATTCTATTGATATTAGCGTTTCCCTGATTTTTTGGATTTTTTCTTTTGAGGTTTTCCAGTATCCTCTTCTTTCGCTTTCGAGTAGTATTTCGCCAATTTCAATGGTGGCGAATGGATTGTTTTCTATGAGTTTTTTTCTCATTTTTGGATCGAGTATTAACTTGTCGGCTACGTTTTCATATATCCAGTTTTCAACTTTATTTGTGGTGGCTGAAAATCCTAGTAGATGTTCTATCCTGTCCCTGATATGTTTTGCACCGTGAAATTCATGTTTTAGCATGCCATTTAACCATCTGGGGTTAAGTATACGAGTTCTGGCAGCCCTTTCAATCGTCTTGTCAAGGTCTTCAATGTATAGTTCTTCCTCGGTCGAATCTATGACTTTTATGGTGGCTTCTTTGCCTTTACATGCTTTTACTGAACTTGAAAGTCCGCCGAGGAATTCATAGTAATGGTCAAGGTCTGTGACCTCATATTCAACATTGTCTCTCTCTTGGGTTACGAGGTCGACACGTGCCAAGTGTTTCTTTAGGATTTCATCCTCTCTCCTTATGCCATCTGGCAAGTATGCATAGGACATGCAATCTGTGTAGGCGTCTGATAGTTCTCCTTCTTCGTCCCAGGAGCTGTTTTCAATGAGCTGGGGGAGGTTAGTGGCATATTCTTTTGGTGAGGGTCCGAATACCCTTGCGAGGGATTTGTCTTCAAGATAATGTTTTCTTATGTAGTTCATTTCTTCTGGTTCGTTGAGTTCTGCTACTTGTTTGAATGCCCTGTTTAGTAGGTCTATCTGGGTGCCTAGTGTGTCCCTGAATATTCCGCAGATATTCACTAATACATCGATTCTGGGCCTTCCAAGTTCTTCTAATGGGATTACCTCGAATTTTTTGACCCATGGCCCGTATTTTCTTGTTAGGCGGAGTCCTAGAAGTTCTAGTATCATTGATATTGTGTCTCCGCCGGTTTTGAGGGTTTCGAATCCCCATAGGATTATTCCTATACTTTCGGGGTATTCTCCATGTTCTTTTAGGTGTTGTTTGATTAGGAGTTCTGCGGCTTTGCGCCCTCTGTTTTCTGATGCTACTGTTGGTATTTTCATTGGATCGAATGCAAACATACTATAACCTGTGGGGTATGTTTCCGGATCTTTTATGGGATCCCCGCCCCGGTTGGGTTTGATGTACTCGGCATTTAAGGCTTTTATGAGCGATTTGCTCTCTGATGAGAAGTTGATGGTATTAGAGAGTTTTTTCACCCATTCTATGTAATCTTTTGGCAGGTACTCTGGGATTTTGCCTTCTAGGATATTTTTCAGTGCTTTTTTGGCTTCTTTTTCCAACTTTTCTGGTGACGCTTTCTTGAATTTTTTGGATAGTATTTTGAGTATTGATGGATATTCCCTATCAAATCTTAAAACTCCTAAGAGATAATCTATTTTTTCTTTTAGGCTCCATTCTCTGTCCATATAATGTAGGCCTGATGGTATTAGGCGTTTTTTCATCCTTTGGAGTTCTTTTTCGATTTCGTTCAAGTCGGTGGGCATGTTTAATGTTTTGGCTTTTTCTTCTATGAGTTTGAGGGTTTCCTTTTCTTTATCTTCTTTGTATTGTTCTATGAGGTCTTCAAGTATTAGATATTCTCCGTATAGGTTTGATGGTCTCATTGGAGGTGATGCATGTGAAATGCAGAGTGCATAGGATCTTCTTTTTGCTATGGTCGACTCTGAGGTGTTACCCACCCAGTAATAGTATATGTTGGGTGTTGTGCCTATCAGTAGGTCTGGGTAGCATGAACTTGAAAGGCCTATTTCTTTGCCTGGGGTGAATTCCAGTGTTCCGTGCATTCCAAAATGTATTAGGGCATCTACTTTAAGAATATCTTCAAGATAGTGGTAAAATGCTAGATATTGATGGTGTGGAGGCAAGTCCTTGCTATGGTAATTTTCTGGGTCCTCATGGACTCCCCTTGAAGGTTGCACACAAAGATATATTCTTCCAAGGTCGAGTATGGGTAATGTTATCCCTTCTTGGTCTGTCATTATATTCCCTGGGGGTTCGCCCCAGTATTCTATTATATTCTCTTGGATTTTTTCTGGGAGTTTGTTGAACCAGCTGGTATATTCTTCTATGTTGAGATGATGACCTGACCTTTCGAGGTATCTTGGAGTGTTCATGATACCATTTTCTAATAGAAGATCTTTAAGGTTTTTTTCTGGTATCTTGACTTTGTATCCGTGTTTTTTGAGTTTTTTGAGGAACCTTTCAAGGCTTTTGAAGACGTCGAGGTATCCTGCATTCCCGAGATTGCCCTCCCCTGGAGGATAATTATAGATGATTATGGCGATCTTTTTTTCATGATTCTCTTTATTTTTGAGTTTTAACCAGTTAAGGATTCTTTTGGAGAATTTTTCCATCCTTTCAGGGACTACTTCAACTATTCTGACTTCTCCAAGGTCCTTGTCATCTTTTGTCCGCATAGCTGCCGTGAAAAATGGTTCAATCCCACCATCTAATTCTGGTAAAATCACAGCTAATATTACTTCCATCGGTTTAAGACTTTCGTCGCTGGTCTCCCATTCATCAAGATCTGTCTCATAACCCCTCAAGCATATAAGATAAGGGGCATTGATTTCTTCCAGTAATTGGTAGGTAATTTTGGGGTCGCCTCCATATGGGCCGCCGTGGAGTTGGAAGTATTGTAGGTTTATGAAGAGGTCGATGTCCATCATGTATTCTCTGAGGGCTTTTATGTTGTGTTCGATGCCGTCTGAGAAGACCATTATACAATTTACTTTATCATAGAGGTTTTCGTAGAGTGATTCTACGAGTGGTCTTGTGTCATCAAAGTGCATTCCACTATAGAATAGTATGCCAACCGTGTCTAGTTCCGGGTTGAAACCAGAGGCGGCCTTATATTCTTCTAAGTCTTTGTAGATTCCTTTGTATGGGTGGTAGAGTCCATATTTGGGCATTTTTTCTGGTTTAGGTATCTTTCCTATCTTTGTGTTGCAGTATTCTCTTAGTATGTAGAGTAGCATGTTTTTGAGGTTTTCAGGGTCGCCTTGTTTATAATATTCTAGGATTCTGAGCCATCTTTTAAGGTCTTCTTTGATTTCCTCTGAGCCATGGATTTCTATTATATTTTTAAGTTCGTCTTCTCTTATGAGTGGGTCTATATTGGCTCCTTTTTTCTGGAATTCTTTGATGAGTTCTTTCAAGTTTAGTTTTCCCATTCTTGTGAGGCTGAGTATCCTTTGGCTTCCCCAGACTAGTGAGATGACTGTCTTTTTTTCACCGGCTAATAGGTGGGGTAGTTCTCTGCCTAGGCGTTCATCACCCCTTATATCAACTAGTATAACATCAGATTCCATGATATCCTTTTTTATATCATCTAGGGGCACTTTTGGGTCCTCATACTTGTCAAGGTATATTTTCTTGATTTTTAGGATGTCCCCATACTTGTCCTTTATCTTGTTCAAGGCGTCCTTGAGGGATATTGTATTATTTATTGTGGTGATTGCCAATATTTTATTCAAAATAAAAGACCTCCCTACCATTTTTTTTGTTTTTCTGCAAATTAATTGAATATGGAATTTATATCAGCTGATATTTGGCGTCCATTTTTAAGCATTAGGACATTGTCAACGACCATTTCGAGAAATTCAAGATCATGTGATATTATTATCAGGGACAAACTCATCCTTTTAAGTTTCTTTATCCAATTTACAAGCCGTTTCATGTTCTCCAAGTCCATTCCAGTTGTTGGTTCATCCATTATGAGAAGATTAGGCTTTCTTACGAGAAACACTGATATTAGTGTTCTCTGTTTTTCCCCGCCGCTGAGTGAATGAGGGTGCCTTTTCATCAGATGCTGGAGATTCATACTCCTTATAACCATAATTGGGGGCTTTTCATTTTCCAGTCCAAAGGTAAGCTCCCTCTCCACGGTATCCATGAAGAGTTGATGATCAGGATCTTGCATCACCATACCTACACTACCCTTCAGTTCAATTTTTCCTTTGTCAGGTTTTAGGAGTCCTGTGATCAATTTTGCAAGTGTAGTTTTTCCCGAACCGTTAGATCCAACGATCCCAAGAACTTCACCTTCACCAAGTTCAAAGTTAACATCTTCAACTGAAAAACCATCCCCATAACTGTACGATACATTAGAAACCTTCAAAAGTGATTTCCAACCCATTTTTTGCGAATAATTCAAATTGTAAACCCTTTCAGGACGCCTTAAACCATATCTATCCCTGAAATCAGGATCTAAGAGTTTTTCACTGTCTGTATCTTCAACTATCATCCCACTATCCATTACAATAACCCTTTCAAAAATTTCAGGGACCCTATAAGTGCGGTGATCAATAAGTATCAATGTTTTATCCCTCAGATTCCAAAGTATATTAAAGAAGTCATCAGTAGCTTTAGGATCTAGATTTGATGTGGGTTCATCCATCACAATCACTTCAGGCGACATTGCAAGCTGTGAAGCCAATGCAACCTTCTGTTTCTCACCCTCTGAAAGGTTAAAAACGCTCTCATATCTCTTATCCTCGAGGCCGACCAGCTGGAGCGCCTTTTCAACCCTTTTATCGATTTCATCGAGGCCGAGATTTTCCGCTCCAAGTGAAACTTCCTGGTCTACAGTGAGGGTGAAAAATTGTGATTCAGGGTTTTGGAACACATATCCAACGTCTGTGGCAAGTTTCCTAACAGTTACATTCCTGGTATTCTTTCCATTTACGATGACGTTACCTTCAAGGTTTCCCTTGATTATGTGTGGTATTATTCCTATGATTGCTCTTGCAATCGTTGATTTTCCACTTCCACTTTTACCTGTTATGAAAAGAGATTCACCTTTTTTAACCTGGAATGTGACTTCTTTTAGGGCATTTTCTTTTTGATTTGGGTAAGTGTAGCTTACATCATCAAATGACACCATGTCCAATTTATCACAACCACATATTCTTTGGTTTATCTTTGGAATCAGGGGGTCATGTAGGTGTATTCGATTATCTTTAGGGTAGTGAAAAATCCTAGGAGGATAAATACAAATATAAAATCCCTGTACTCAAATTGAAGACTTTCTACCGGTTTTTTACCGGGATCGAAGCCCTTGGATTCTGCTGCGATCGCAACCTCGTCTGATATCTTCACAACTCGTATTATAAGGGGTATTATAAGGCCCCTGTAAAGGAGTGATGGTTTTTTTAGGATTTCAATCTTTGGAAGATTAACTCTCAGTTTAAGGGAGTCCCATATGGCGGCGGTTTCAAATGCTAGTGTAGGTATATATCTGAGGGCTACTGTGAGTGTGAATATGATTTCTCCAGGGATCTTAAGGGATTCAAGTGATTTTGCAAGTTTTATTGGTGATGTGGTGAATGCAAAGAAGAGTCCTGCTGCAGAGATTATGAAGAATCTTGCAAAAAATTGGCTTAAAAATCCTAGAGCATATTCAAGGTTTCTGTAAATGGCTATTATTATGACAATTGATAGAAACCAGAAGAACACGATGAACGATAAAAATGGGCTGGCTGCTCTTAGCGTCCCTGAATATGATATGAGAATGAGGAATACGATCCCCATTAGGATAAGAAGCCAGATATTAGATATTATCACAGATAAGATGGTGGCTCCGATTATCACTAAGATCTTTGCGATGGGACTGATATCTTCAAAGATTCCCCCTTTACTTGTCCATATGAACGGAGAAAATATCTTGTTGAAATCCAAAGGATTAAACCCCCACTATTATTCCATCGCACCCGCCTTTCTGAGTTCGATTATAATCCCATAACCTACAAGAGCTCCTAGAATCCCAAGGATTGCCACGACAACCGCTGAAACTATTATAAGTGCCGGTGCCAGCATAAACTTTGAGAAGCCGAATATAAACGGTACAGTTAAAATCACCACGGTCTCAATAAATTTTGCAACACCAATGCCCGTGACCAGTGAATTCCTTGAAGAATATGCCCCATAAAAAGCTCCTACTGTAATATCACCAGCCAGACCTCCAAGAAAAGTTGCTGGTAAAAGTGGTAAGAATGCGGGCATTATGAAACCACATATTATCCCATTCACGAGGCCTATTATGGTGAATGTTCCTATTTTCCCAACCTTTGCAAGACCAATACTTATTACTATACAAACGAAAAAGGCTGATGCAATTGATTTGAATGCATCGATTGGGGTTAAGGCTGACACGCCAAGAATTGTGATTGTTTGCACAATATACATGATTGCTATTATAAGACCTATAAAGGCAAGATCTCTTGTTGTGAAACTTTTGAATTTGATCATCTTCAACCTCCCCAAAAATTTAGATTAATATATCGTCAAGATAGAATATCGGAGCATTGAACTTGTTCGCGATTTCTTCAAGGACTCCTATATTGCGTCCTTTAGGCTCCGCATCCACGAATATTAGGTTTAGTTTTTTGAGTTCTGGGTAGAGTATTTTAAGGTCTTCTTCGAGGTTAGATTTTATGAAGATGTTGCAGCGGCCATCAGATATGACTATGATTGTGGGGGCTAGTTCCTTGTATTGGGATGCTAGTTTAGCTGCTTCCATAAGAGCTGGGGTTAATGGTGTTTTACCCCCGATTTGCAAGTTTTCAAGGGCTTCGTTGACCTTTGTAAGGTCTGTTGTGGGTTCGCTTATTATCTGGGCTTCATCGCCTTTGAATGATATGAGGCCGACTTTGTTCTTTTTTTCATAGGATTCTTTGAGTAGTAGCCATGCGATGGTTTTGGCGAATTTTATTTTTTTGTCGAGTTTCATGGAGGATGATGAGTCTAGTAGTATGAGGTATAGTGCTTTTGCTTTGCTTATTCTCACTTTTTCCATTAGGTGTTCTGGTAGTGTTTCCATGGGATTTTCTGGGTTTTCTCTTATGGCTTTTTTTATTGTTGCGTCGATGGCGATACTATCTGGGTTTGTGGTTTCCTTGGCTTTGATGTATTTGCCCCTTTTTCCTGTGATGTTGGCGGAGTTTTTGCCTTGTATGGTGCCTGTGAATTCAGCTATTTTCACATCTTTTTTGAGTCTTCTCTTTTTATCTATTTCGAAGTCGTCTTCTGGTTCCTCTATTAGTTCTTCGATTAGTTCTTCGTCGATTTCTTGTTCTTTTTCGAATGGTAATTGTTTTATTCTATGTTTTAGTGCGAGTAGCGCGGCTTCTTTCACATCTTCTTCTTTCACTTTTTTTCTTTGGTTGAATGCTGCTATTGCCGTGGCGGCTTTTGCTGTTATAATATCTGCTCGATGTGTCCTGATACCTAGGGCTGCTGATATTTTCACTATAAGCTCGAGAAGATCCTCTGAAATTTCAACTTCATCTAGGAGGTTTTTCGCGTTTAATATCATCTTTTGTAATCTTTTCTGTTTTTTTCGGAACTTTTCCTGGAATTTTATTGGGTTTTCATCGAATTTCATCCTATATTTTATTATTCTGAGTCTTTGCTGGGGGTCTGTTAAGGCTTTAATTTCTACGCAGAGTCCGAATCTGTCAAGTATTTGGGGCCTTAGGTCTCCTTCTTCTGGGTTCATTGTACCAACTAGTATAAATTTGGATGGATGGGATACTGAGACTCCTTCTCTTTCGATGATGTTAACTCCCATTGCAGCTGCATCAAGCAGAACATTGACAACATGATCATCTAGGAGGTTCACTTCGTCGATGTAGAGTATGTTACCATTTGCACGGGCGAGTATACCAGGTTCGAGGGCTTTAATGCCTTCACGCAATGCCTTTTTAATGTCAAGTGACCCTACTACCATGTCTTCTGTGGCAGAGACTGGGAGTTCCACTATTGACATTTTCCTTTTTATGGTGGGTAGTCTGCCCTTCTGTTCAAGGGTCTTTTTACATTCTTGGCAGAGAAGATGGGTTTCATTTGGGTTGCAGTTGAATGTGCAACCGTCAACCACTTCTCTTGCTGGTAGTAGTTCTGCGAATGCTCTTACGGCGGTGGATTTCCCAGTGCCTTTATCTCCTTTTATGAGCACTCCACCTATGGTGGGGTCGATGGCATTTAATATGAGGGCTTTTTTAAGATGTTCTTGTCCTATGATTGCCGTGAATGGAAACACTGAAAATTTCAAATTGGATCACCATTAAAAGATTATAATGGAAGGGGTATATAAACACACAATAAAGTATTAACAGTTTAAATATGGAAGAAAAAATAGTAATACGGAGTGTGTGGTTTTCATAAAAAATCCTATTTTAACCACTACAAATATTAAGATCCCCCTCTATAAACAATGGGGGGGTAAAACACATGAATATACTAAAGGCTTTGAAGAAGGCTATAGGTGATGGCGAACCTTTCATAGACTTCCTAGATGCATGTAAAATGGTGGAAATTCCACTAAGAACCACTATAATATATCCTGGAAGCTGCGGGGGCTTCGTGAACATAGAATACTACAAAGGACTTGACATTCTCATCATAGACCCTACAAGGCACTGGGGCGAAGAAAAAATAATCATAAACGCTTCAAAAACAGAAAAAGCGCGACTATACCAGCCTAAAAATGGTAATATAATCAGGATGGACACCCTAACCAAGAATATCATGAAAGAATTCTTCGAACTCCTAGAAGTGGGAGGAGTATAGATCCTAAAATCCAAAGACTATCAAACCAGCAAAGACAAGATACAAGACCACCCCCGAGGCCAAAGCCGGCCAGAAACCATGCCTGGGAGCTATATAGACAAGACAAATAAGATATAAGATCCATGCTGGTGTGAGAAGAAGCAAACCCCTAATATATGAGAGTACGGGGCGAATACCAGTCTCCAGATAGATCATGGACAATGTAAGGACAGTTACAGAAGGAAACATGGCAATAAAAGCCGCAAGGACGCCTTTATTTTCACTCCCGAAATATGTGGTTAAACTTACAACAATTCCGCCGAGGATAAAATAAAAAAGCAACTTTATTGATTCCAATGATTTCACCCAAGACTTATATTGACTTTCTCCTTTTACATAAATTTTTCCTTTCACAAAAAAAGAGATTCCCCTTTTTATCCTTGTTTCCCTGGGATGAAAGCTTTAAGTGATTTAAGCGCCTTTAACTTATCTTCTCTTCCCAGCTTAGAATCATTGATGGCATCTTCAAGAAACTGGATTGTATTATCATATACCTTTTTTTCTACTGGATAAGGATGCCCGTCTTTTCCACCATGAGCATAAGTATATTTTACAGGATCCTCCCAACTTGGAGGTTCACCATAAACTAGATCTGAAATGAGCGCCAAAGCCCTTATCTTCTTAGGACCCATACCTTTAACCAGGAGTAGTTCCTCATAGCTTCTTGGTTGTAGTTCATAAGCTCGCTGGAACACTTCCAAATCCCTCTCTGAAAACTTTATTTCATGATGTGATGGCATCTCAAGTATACTATAATTATAAAGTGTTCTTTGACCTGTATATTCTTGTAAGCGCCCTTCACATACAATATCTAAGCTGATGTTCCTGGCACTTCTACTTTTAGCTGAGGTCATGTTCAAGACCTTCTTTTCTCGGCTAGGACTTGCAATACCAGTATGTGGCTCTTCAATAAAATCTTCCAAGTTTTGGTTTGACCAGTGGTAGCGGCGTGCATATCCACTATTATTGTTAAGTCCCTGTTGGATTACTGTCCATTCCCCATTTTCATCTACTATGAATGTATGATGATATAACTGGTATGAATCTTGTATACATGAATTATCGACCTTGGCCACCAATCGACTTGCACGAATCAAATCCTGGGATTCGATGTCGAAGAATCTTCCAGCATACTCTAGTTCTATTGGTGTTTTCCTTGAAGCTTTGCCTTTCCCACCAGCTACAAATATTCCATGCTCTTCTGGCCTGACAGCACTTTTCAAGGCTGCGCAGGTCGTTGTCGTGGCCCCGGAGGAGTGCCAATCAAAGCCGAGTATGCAAGAAAATGATTGGAACCAGAATGGGTCGGAAAGTCTCATTAAAAATTCGCGACTACCATGTTCCTCTATTATGATAGAGGTTATGGCATTGGCAAGTTTCACCATCCGGTTAAATAGCCACCTTGGAACATGACCACCATGAAGTGGCAAGTTAGCATGACCTGTTCTCCTCATAACACAAACTCTTTTTATTATCATATGTTATATATTATTATTTCCTTCTTTTATAGAGGAAGCATTAAAGTGTTCCTAGCTGGGAAAGGGGAGCTGGACACTATCAGCCTATGATGGGGGCCTGTGCCAAGACCATACTTGTCAATCTAGACGATCTAGGCGTGGAGGGGGATCCGACACCTACTCCCAGTCCCCCTTTATTAACGGGTTTCACATTTTCAAGGCCTACGCTGTATTCTAGCTTTTCGCGATCTGAGCACTTCAAATTAGACTTGCCCCATATGAACAAAGAATTATAGGTCTATAGAGCATCCCCCAAGCTTACAGTGTACTCGATTGGCTGGCCATTTTACTGAAAACCCTTAGATTCTTTCACTATTTTATGTGGTTAGGCATGGAGCGGTTATTAGCTGGTTTGTTGCAGAATTGTGGAGGTTGGAGAGGACTGCAAATATTGTGAGCATTTTTTACTGGGGACCTTTCTGTGACGAAATGACCCCTACAATGGGGAGTTCAAGGCATGTTGCTCTTTTAATATCACTGTGTTGAAGGCCGAGCCTGCGCAGGACGCGGCGACAGCCACTGCTTCAACAAGTTCTTCGCGGGTTATCCCTGCTCTCATCGCCCTTTGCGCGTGCTTTAATGTGCAAGGTTTGCTATCGCCACTGGACATGCGATATCAACATCTTCTACCCTTCTTCCCTGCAGCCATGATAGCTTCTTCATAATTTAATGCCTTCTCTAATTTCATGGTTTGTATTCGAATTTCCTTCATGTCTTCCATTCAAACTTAAAGTTTAAGTAAAAGATTAAGTAGGAAAAATATATAGGAAACTTGGCAAGTATTCTTAGAAATTAAACCATCCCATAGAAGAGGTACCCTGAGTAGTGACCATGGAAAAATTAAAATGGGGGGGCCTGTAGCTCAGTGGTAGAGCGCCGCCCTCGCAAGGCGGAGGCCTCGGGTTCAAATCCCGACAGGTCCACTTTAATCTATGTCCAAAGAAAGCCTCAAGCATTAGAAGCCAATTCCCTCCAAACCTTAAGATTTTCCAATGAAACTGCACTATTAAAAATATGGCATGATCTTAGGCCAAAAGAACATAATCTGGAAAAATTAACTGCCATTTTTTCCTCGTATATCCCACCCAAACCTTGTTGCTCTCAAATTCCCATTAAATGGCAACTACTTCTTCATCGAGCGAAACCATAAACAATTCCTGCTATCAAGGAATCCCCCTTAAAAAAATTCTACCCCCTCCAAAAGAAAGTTAGAGGATTCTATACATTTCAATTTCCATTTTAGATAGGAAATTCTTCTGCAGAATTTTTAATCATATCTTTATCCACATTTAAAACAACATAAAGATTTTTAAAATATTCATTTTCTGTTAATCGCCCAGCACCCCCTATTGGACTATCCATTATAGTGAGTAGGATGATTTTTTGCTTTGTGGATGAATCTGAATATGATAAAAAAATCTTGTGGTTTATTTTGCATTTTAGTTAGCTCCGTGAGCTAACATCAAAAATTAAAATTTTCAGAAAATGATTTAGAGAAGATGAAAAGATTGTCGGAGAATGTGAATTGTCTGAATAAGAGACATAATTCTTATTTCATTTTTGTTCAAGTCATAAAATTTCGTAGGCCCCTCTATCAACTTTTTCTGATCTTACCATCAAGGACTTTTAAACTTTTTGCCTTGACAGTCGAATCGTGGAATTCAAATAAAGGGTTTGTTCTTACTTTGGTCAAAGTGTATTGTCATATGCTAAGAGAGGCTATATCTCCCTGGTTTTACATGATTCTAATTTAGGTATGGTATGACCTCTAAAATCAGATATGCCCATTAGAAGGGGGTGACGATTGGCTGCTTTAGCGTTTTTCACGAATTATCCCCATTATTTAGACTTTTACGTGTTATTGTGAAGTTTTCAAGCTTTTCGAGCAAGTTCTCTAAACCTTCGGGTTCGAAGAATTTCTCGGATTTCATGCTAATTAAGTTTTGGGGTCTTTAATTTGAATAGATAAGATGAGATGATTGGGTCAACAAAAAAGGGGGTTAGTGGATGGAAACATAAAAAAAACTTAACCATATTTCGGCAAGATCTCCATCCCAAAAAATTGGAAGTATCCTAGATGATCAGAATAATGTTCGTTATAGGTTTTGAACAAACCAAAAAAAAGGGGCGCCCACTTAAACAAGAAAATGAAAAATAGGAAGAAGCCAAAGACAGGAAAAGAGGGTGATTTAAATATGAGATAAAATGCTAATTATATTTTTCCTCCATCTTGGTTTTCACAAAGTCGCCTAAACTCAAAAACAGAAGTACCAATAGAGGTTGTCTGCATTGAAAAGATAAATTAACATCCATACATGCACTGAGCGTCCAACATCCCCCCTTACTTAAATACAGCATCATGCAAATGGATTCTTTAATAGTGTTAAGCATCCATAATTCATTGAAAACTCCTGTTCCCCCTCCATCTTTCCTTATTTGCTACTGATCACCTCAGAGGTGAGCTGAGTGATGTTTAAAGGCCTCCTTTTATGTGATTAATACATTAAAAGTGAACCGTAATATATATATGAGTTTTTTTATAGATTTATTATCAACCTGATAGGTGGTGAATAGTGGATGAGAAAGTCGTGTCTTTGGGGTTTGCTGATCCTCTTAACACTCGCAGTATCTTTTAACGCTGCTGCGGCCGCACAAACCCCACGGGATAACAGCAGTAACTCCACGAATCCCATGGACTTATCCACAGCAGATAACTTGGAAGAGAACTTCACGGATCCAGCAGAGTTCACTATAGACGATAACATCACAGCAGATACCACCGGCGTGGTCCTGCAGACCAGGAACTACACTTGCGGACCGGCAGCACTCGCCACCCTCCTCAGAAAACTCGGAATAAACACAACCGAAGATGAACTAGCAGCACTCGCCAGGACCACAGAAGAAGGTACAACAATGCAGGGCCTCCTAGAGGCGGCAAAGGCCAAGGGCGTTAACATGACAGGCATGAAACTAAACATCACAGAACTCCACGAGAACATGATCGCCTATACAATGAGTGATGGTGTGGGACACTACACCCTCATCAGGGAAGTCAACAATGAAACCGTTAAACTAGCAGACCCCACCATGGGAAACATAGAAATGTCACTGGAAGAATTCCAGGAAATCTACACAGGATACGCCCTCATAATCAAGAGCAGTGATAACACAGAAGCAATGGAAAACAGAACGGCATCAGACAACCAGACAGAACATGAAATGAATTCAATGAATATCTCAACAGATCAGCCAATACAAGGCACAGACTCAGCTAAAATCCTCAGCACAGAGGAAATGCAAAAGATTAGAGGCAAGTTGTGGTGGCTTCCTATTACATTATATGGTTTGGGTAATATAATAGTCACTGTCAGGGATAAGTATGTGCCGCGAAAGTACTGGAAATACTGTGCATATCACCCGCCAAATAAAAGAGTGAAAGCATACTTGGGGCGTGATCACTGTATACATTATGTAGAATACTAACCATCCAACCAATTATTTTAAAAGAGGAGAAAAATCATGAAAGATAAAATGTTTATATTAACGTTGCTGGCGGTTTTTGCCATAAGTGCGGCTGTAGTTTTATCAGGGTGGATGCAGGGGGATGAGCTGGCCCCATTCTTCTATATTGTCTCAGGAAACGCTATTAATTCAGCAGCTTATATCCTCATTTTAGATGTCATGGTTATACTGTACATGACCGGTTTGAATAGGGTTATCAAAGGTCTTGGTGGATGCTATGATCATTGCCTTACCAGGACACTACTGATCAGCGCGCTGTTCACACTGGGATTCAACCTCATAGGTTTAACAAATGCCATCCTCACAAAAACACCCATCAACAAAAATGTTGTGGGGGCCACATGCGTCGCGCTTACAGTAACCGCCGTCGCATATATCGTCTTTACAGTGCTAACCATCAAAAGACCAGTAACTGATCCAAAGACTGAGAAAAGCCATCAAAAGCATTATTAAAATACAGCGAACAAAAAACAAAATGGAAGCCCAGATCTTAAACATCTAAGATGAATAAACATGGATGTTACAACAAAACCGCGGAGAACACAGCGAATAGAACCCTCAGCACAGAGGAAATGCAAAAGATCATTGGTAAAAACTGGAAGTACCGGTTGAAGAAGAAGGGTAAATGGCATGGTAAGGAGTTTATCCAGTGGGTAAGTTTTTTGGTTTATTAGGGACAGCTTACTTAGGTACTATAGGAACAGCGCATGTTAATGAGGGATGGTGGACATATACCTAATTATTATTTTAATTTTAGGGAGTGGAAGAAGTATGTTTGAGATAAGTGAAAAAAATGAAAAAAGAATAACATTACTTTTGTGCGTGGTATTTTTTGGCATTTTTTTATACATAGAATTTAATTTTTTCCAATATTTAGAGTTAAGATTGTTAATGTTCATGTTAATGATACTAACTTTCTATGGATACATCAGACTTCAAAGTATTTATAATAGTCCTGGAAGAAGATTAAAACTCTTGTTTTACACAATATTTTTGGCTTTATTTTTTTATATAGTAGTATTAACCCAACAGCCATTATCACTAAGAACTATTATGACTGTAGTGGCTATAGCGGCGTTAATTTTACTTACATTTGATCAACAAAGAAGGAAATAAACTTTTGACATATATAAACTTAATTTGGCATAAAGTTGGAAAATATGTAATTGGCGGCACTTTAGTTGGGGTTGTATAATAGGTTTGTTTCTGATGCTTGCATGGTTGCCTGGTGGTTGGGCTACACACTTGAAGAGGCATATTAGCAATTTGGAGTGGTTGTGCCTATTTATAGGAATGATACCTCATAACATCAAAACTTTGATTTTTTTAGATATGAAAAATTATTTCACTTTTTCAACCTGCTGGGCTTTGGTGTTATAGCTTTAGGAGTATTTAATGATCTGGAAGCTATTTAGGTTGGAATCCTTGGGGTGAGCTGTTTCTGGAGTCGGTATTACAGTTACAGGGGCTGCAGGTAAAAAAATGGAACAACAACGTACAGATTAGCAGAGGCAATTATGTTAAGGAACACCAGAAAAAAATGAAGGGAGAACATGATCATGCAACATTACAAATAAAACAACCCCCAAAATCCTCATATTTATATTTTTCGTCCCTAAAAGAGATAGTAATCTTTTTATACTATAATGTGTTATCATATTATGGTGGTGGCTGTGAGGAGGTTGTTGTTTTTTCTGGCAATCCTCTCTTGTTTCTGTCTTTTGGGCAGTTCTTCAGCTGTGAGTTTATCCTATAATGAGATTTGTGACGCTTCAAAGCTGATCGGAAACTACACCGCACAACATGAAAAAATACCATCACAGGTTGCGATTAACGGTAAGAATGTGTCGGCAGACGACTACCTCTACGCCTCATCCACAACCATCATAAACCTCGATCAGGCTAGGAGAGTTGGCTTGTCATTCAATAGTATGGCCTCCCCGCCCAGTCCAAGTGGAACAGGAACAGGAACACTCCAAAAAGCAGGATACCTGCAGGTGGCAAAGAATGTTAAGGCTTTCATGGAATCCTATGGGAGGTCGCCGAATTATGCCAGCACAGCCATCGGACAAGTCCGCCCAGAAAGCCTAATATATGCCAATGCAAGGATAATAAACTTCTACAACAGCACAGGAAGACTACCAAACTATGTAACAGTAGAATATGTTACAGGTAAGGGTGGAATTATAGTAAGGCCAAGGGCAGACTACACCTACACAATACAAGGCTATAATGTCCAATTCCAGGATAAAAGTACAGGGACAATACAATACTACAAATGGGACTTCGGAGACCAAAGCACAAGCACCCAGAAGAA
>NZ_QLOE01000009.1 GCF_003264935.1 Methanothermobacter tenebrarum | reverse complement strand
AAAGCCCTCACAGAAACCCTGAAAAAAGGAATAAAAACACCAGACCTCAAAGGAAAACACACAACAACACAAGTAGCAAAAGCGATAAAAAAAGAACTGCTAAAAATAGCTTAACACGATTCTTTTTTTAACTAATGATTTTATCCATCTTCACACTTTTGAAAATGTTTGAAAATCTTTCAAGTAGAAATCTTTGGTCAGGATGGAGCAATAAAAATGAGAAAATATTATCTTGATAATCTACGCTGGCTTATAATTTTGCTTTTGTTCCCATATCATGTGTTACTCATCTACAGTAATATTGGATCATACTATTTCCATGCTGGGAACTCTGTTATTGCCAATACTTTCATCTTGAGTTTGGCACCTTGGTTTATGCAATTACTTTTCACCATAGCAGGAATAGCCACCTATTATTCATTGAAAAAGAGAAGTGCAAGCGAATATCTCAAGGAAAGAATATCAAAACTATTAATCCCCACAGTAGCAGGGATGATCCTTGTAATACCAGTAAGCGTATACTTTGGTTCACTCTACAGTGGATATACTGGAAGTTTCCTCGACTTTTGGCTGGATTTTTTCACCCACTGGTTGCCCAATCTAAAGTCAGGAATACTCATAGGCCACCTATGGTTTCTTTTGTACCTCTTTATAGTCTCTTTGATTGCACTTCCAATTATCATGAAGTATAAAAATGGAAAATGGGAAATTCCCCTAGAAAAGGTAACCATACCTAAACTATTATCATTGATCATTCCCTTAGCCTTTGGCAGCCTTTTCTTGAATTTATACCCTGAAAAAAGCATATTACAATTCTTTCTAGTTTTTATTTTCGGTTACTTTTTATTATCTGATGAAGGAGTCCAGCAGAAATTGGAAGATAAAAGATGGCCACTTTTCATCTCATTTCTAGCTATAAACATCTTCTATCTCTTGATAAGTGTACCTAATATAGGTTCCACGGTAAATAATAGCAGCCAATCCACTTTTCAATCATTCATAGGCGCATTTATAATGAAAATATTTGAAAATTCTATAATGTGGCTGGGAGTCCTTGGTGTGATGGGAATGGGTAAACATTACCTAGAATTTAAAACCTCAAAAACACTCTACCTTTCGGCGGTGTCATTCCCCATTTACATCTTCCATTTACCCTGGATCAACATGTTCGCCTATTACATTATAAACTGGACACCCAACCAACCACTACAAATAATCCTAATCATTTGCCTTAGTTTCATATCTACCATAGCCACAATCGAACTGGTTAGAAGAATCAAAGGATTCAGATTCCTATTCGGGATCAAAGGCTAAACCACACCAAAAATGATAAATTCCGATTCCCTTCAAAGAGAATTGGGGAGATTTTATCAAATTTTCAATCTTTCCCCTTTTTCAAGGACCAAACCGCAACCATAAGGAAAAAGATGGCAAAAATTACAAGGGCGATGATATTAGGCCAGATCTTAGAGACTCCCCATCCTTTGAGCATAATTGCACGGCAAGCATCCACTGCATAAGTCGGAGGGACCATATATGAAAATGGCCTTAACCACCTTGGGATTGCTTCTATGGGCCAGAAAACGCCTGAAAGCAGGAAAGCGGGGAGTATTATGAAGGGTATGAATTGGATTACTTGTCCTTCTCTCTTCGCAAGGCTTGATAACAATATGCCTAGTGCTTGGGAGACCACCGCCAAGAGCGCCACTACAAAGAATGCTAAAAGAACGTTTCCAAGGATCATAATGTTGAAGACTAGCACAGCCACTGTAAGGAGAAATGCCGCTTGTATCATCCCTATTGTCCCAAATGCTAAAGCGTAGCCTAATACTATCTCGCTTTCTTGGAGTGGTGTTGCCATGAGCCTATCTAGTGTGCCTGAAATTCTCTCACCGACAAATGCAAGTAGCGTGAGGAGTGTTGCTAATAGGAAAACAACGAAGGCCATGATCCCCGGGACGAAGGAATCTATAAAATCCGCGTCTTTAGCATAGATTGCATCTTGAGTAACTTTAACTGGGAATTTTATACCCTCATCTTTCATTGTCTCGGTTATTGCTTCCTGGACAGCTCCTATTATAGAATTTTTAATGGTTGTAATGCTTTCATCATCTTTTATCATGATCTGGGCTTGGGGTAGTGAATCGACTGTAGAATTGCGCATAAATGATGGACTAAATTTTTCAACTCCTAGGTAAGCGTTTCTGGTGAAGTTTTCAGGGAAAATTATAACTGCATACACATTTCCATCTTCGATTTTTCTGATGGCTTTGTCTTCGTCGTCCATGTACTCAATGTCCAAAGTTTCATTATTAAGATTTGATAAAATTTTATCTGAAAAAGAGATGTTTTCACCGTTTGGTGTCTGGAATCCTTGGTCATGGTTGACTACTATAACATGAATATCTTCAACATTTCCACTGAAGGCCAATCCAAAAACGAACATTGCAAAGATTGGGGCTATGAGCATTAATCCGATGGTTCTTTTATCATTTTTAATGTCTCTGAAAACCCTTTTAGTCACGGCTAATATTCTTCGGAGATTCATGGCCCCACCCCAATTTTTAGGAACGCGTCTTCAAGCGACTCTGTACCAGTTTTTATGAGCATTTGTTGTGGTTTATCCTCTGCTATTAACTTTCCAGCCCTCATAAACCCTATGCGGTCACAATGTCTTGCTTCATCCATATAATGTGTTGTTATAAGAATAGTTTTCCCTGATTTTTTGAGTTCTTTGAAGTAGTCCCAGAATGAGACCCTAAGTTCTGGGTCAATCCCAACTGTGGGTTCATCAAGAAAAAGGATTTTGGGCTCATGGATTAGTGCACATGCCAGTGATACGCGATGTTTCATCCCACCACTCAAGTTTCTAACAATTTCATCCCCCCAATCTTTGAGATTTATGAAATCAAGCAGTTTTTGGATTTTATTAGATATCTGATCATCTTTGAGGTTGAATATTTCCCCATAAAATTCTAGATTTTCTTCAATGGTCAAGTTGTCATAGAGTGCTGTCTCTTGTGGCATGTAACCTATCTCTCGCGCCACGATTTTATCAGGTACTCTCTTTCCTAGGATAAATGCTTTTCCCGAAGTTGCCTTTGAAATCCCGCAGAGCATTTTGATCGTGGTTGTCTTACCAGCCCCATTCGGGCCTAAAAGCCCGTAAATTTCCCCTTTTTTGACTTTCAAATTTAAGGCATTTACAGCGCAAAATTCTCCAAACTTTTTTGTTAGATTCAGTGTTAGAATGGCATGATCAGCTCCTGTCTCCATTAATCCACCCCCAATTAATAATAGGTTGCTTCAAATATAAAGGTGAATTTATCGACTTTGAAACTTATAAAAAAAAGGAGAAACCCTTTATATAAAATTTAGGGATAGAAAGGGTGTTTTATTCAAAATGCGTTGTTGGAATGGATCTTTTAGACCATTAAGATTCTATGGTGGTTTACTTTGTTATCATGGTTCCTATGCCCTTCTTTGTGAATATTTCCAGGAGTAGGGAATGTTTGATCCGTCCATCGATGATATGTGCTGATGAAACCCCATCTCTTATCGCCTGGATACATGTAAGGGCCTTTGGGAGCATTCCGCCTTTTATTATACCTTCTTTGATGAGATCATCCAATTCGCTTATGTTAATTTTTTCTATGAGAGTATCTGGGTCGTTCGGATCCTCTAGGATACCTGGAACATCTGTGAGTAATATGAGTTTCTCTGCACCGACCTTCGCAGCTACTTCACCGGCAACGGTATCAGCATTCAAATTTAAGGTTTCAGCATTCTTATCGATCCCTATGGGTGATATTATGGGAATGTAACCATTGCTTGTCAGCATCTCCAATATTTCAGGGTTTACAGATTCTATCTCACCAACTAGTCCAAGGTCTATTTCGAGCTCTTCTCCAGTTTTTTCATCCTTGATTATATGGGGTGCTTTTTTCTTGGCAAGTAAGAGTTGGCTGTCCTTTCCTGATAATCCTATGCCTTTACCCCCGTGGAAGCATATCTTTGACACTATACTCGTGTTTATTTTACCTACGAGGACCATTTTAACTATTTCCATTGTCTCCTCGTCTGTCACTCTTAAACCTTCAATGAATTTTGGTTCTTTCCCCATTTTGTTCATTGCCCTGGATATTTCCGGTCCTCCACCATGAACTACGATTGGCTCCATCCCAACATATTTTAAGAGTACGGTGTCTCTTGCTGTGGAATCCATGGCTTCTTCTTGTATCATGGCATGTCCACCATACTTTATCAAGATCTTTTTGCCATGGAACCGTTTAATGTATGGTAAAGCTTCGACAAGGATTTCGACTGTTTTCATCCCACATTGCAACTCCTATGTTGTGTATTCTGCATTTATTTTCACATAATCATATGTTAGGTCGCAGCCATAGGCCTTTGCTTTTTCTTTACCTATTCCCAGATCTATTATGATTCTTATCTCATCTTCATTCATAATATCTGCAGCTATTTTAAGTCCCCTGTTGTTTTCCGAGGCTATCATTCCTTCCTTTATAAGTTCAATGTTTCTATTTTCACTTTCTAGGATGATTGACACTTTTTTTTCATCTATCACAGCCCCTGAGTATCCTATCGCGGCTATGATCCTACCCCAGTTGGGATCTGCTCCAAATAGTGCTGTTTTAACAAGAGAGGAGCTTGCAACTGTCCTCGCCACTCTCCTGGCATCTTTTTGGGATTTGGCATTTAAAACTTCCACCTCCATGTACTTGGTTGCTCCTTCACCATCCTTTGCTATCATCTTCGCGAGTTCTCTGCATGTTAAATTTAATGCTTCTTGGAAATTATCATCTATTTCTCCTGATTTTCCAGTTGCCATTAATATGACCATATCATTGGTGCTTTCATCCCCATCGACTATTACCATGTTAAAGGTCTCATCTACGGCTGTCCTGAGAGCCTCTTTTAACTGTGATGATGATGCCTTAACATCTGTGGTTATGAATGAGAGCATTGTAGCCATGTTAGGGGCTATCATACCTGAACCCTTGGCCACGCCACCTATCCTAGCCTTGTTACCATCCTCGAGTTCGAATTCAACTGCAAACTCCTTTGGGAACGTGTCGGTAGTCATTATCGCCTCTGCGAATCTCCTAGACCCCCTAGGTGAATTTTCGAGGCCTCCTAGAACCTTTTGAGTGAGGGGTTCTATTATGTTCATGGGCATTTTTCTGCCTATGACACCTGTGGAAGCCACGGCAACCATGTCCTCTGGGATTGAAAGACCCTCGGCTACGAATTTGGCCATTCTCTGAGCATCCTCCATGCCCTCTGGGCCTGTGAAGCAATTGGCATTACCACTGTTGGCTATGATGGCTGATAGTCTACCATCTTTTAAGTGCTTCATGGTTAATTTTATGGGTTCGGCTTTTATCTTATTAGAAGTGAAGACGGCTGCAGCGGTGCTTTTACCAGCATATAATATGCCAAGACCATATTTTCCTTTCCTGGACCCCCAGGCGAGTATGTTATCTACTGCGCATACTCCACCCTCTATCATCTTCACGGGCGCTCCTCCTACTATTCACAGATGATTAGTCACACTATTATGGATTGTATTCGTTGGGATTTGTCATGTTACTTGTAATCGTCTCGTTAACCTGTGGCACGTATTCGTTCGGATTTGGGATCTCTAGGCTTGTATTGTTATAGGCGGGTTTTGGGCTGATATTTCCAGGTGATATTGCTAATATTATCCCTAGACAGGAGCCACAACCAAACGCTATCAATGATATTAAAAGTGCAACAATTATTTTAGCTTCGGTTTCGGGTCGCATTGTAAAACTCCCCAGATTATATTAGAGATAATCCTTTAAATAATTTAAGATCATATTAGAAGATATGATCGAGATTTTCTAGGTAGTGGCCCCATATAATATTACGAGTAATATTGCAAGTAGTCCTAGTTGCCAGTATCCGAGATTCCAGCCTAGGAATGTTGCCATGAAAACGAAGATGAATATTATGATGAGCTTTGATTTTTCATTGAATAGGTAATCTATGACAGCTCTAGTAAAGGGGTTGGGGATGAAATAGCCGTAGAGTCCATCTGCAACATCGAATATTATGACAGTAGCAGGGTTCCACAATTTTATATCATCTGCAAGTTGTGCTCTTTCAGCTGCTTCTCTTCTAGTTTTACCTATTCCTGCTCTTATCTTTGCACCGTTTGCAAGTGCATGCCATGCAGCATCTATTGTGGCCCTTAGTGCAATGTCTTTGCTTGGTAGGTTAGCGATTAGATCATCCCCACCTTCCTTGTAACCTTCGATTTTTCCTTTACATTCCTTTTCAATGTAACTTTTGATGTCGTTCATTATCTCGACTAGGGCTCCTTTACCATATTCTTCGATAAAACTTGTGGAATTTATAACATCAATGAAGAGGTAATTGTCATGGGGTGATGGTTCACCCTCCTTTGGGTTGAATGGTGTTGGGAATATGAGGGCGAATTCACCGCCAAGTTTTGTGAAACCCACTCCTGGGATTTCACCAACTTCCTTGTTTAATCTTATGGATCTTTCTATTGCAGCGGCTCCTGTCATCCCCACAGCAGCCCTAAGGCCAATCTTTTTTGCACTAGCCAATCCTATAAGTTTTATAGCAGCCCTTATAGCATCATTCTTTGAAGGGAGTCTTGCGATGACTTCTGTGGGACTTTTTTCAATAATCTTTCCCTTTTCTTTTCTTAGAAGTTCTATGAAATCTTTGATTATCTTGGCCTTGTTAAAAACTTCTATGTAAAGGTAACGGTCGCTGCCTATTATGATGTTGCTAAAAAGGGCGTACTCGTCTACTTTGTCCAAGGGTGGTTCTAATTCGATGAATTTCCTATTGGGGGGGATGTTCTCAGAACCGACCTCTCTTATAAGATTGTTAAAAATGTTTTGGCTGTTTATATCTGCTCTTTTTATTTCTATGAGCATGGTCTTTGTGTAGTTTATCATGTCAACGTATTCGCGTTCTCTGGCATTGTTTGGGGAATACTTGGTGCCTATACCCAAAACCTTATTTTTTAATAGTAAACCTAGTAATGCTCGGAGAATATACTCTGTCAGCATTTTAACTGCTTCCTCCCTTCTCCAAGACCACTTCAAATTCTCCAGGTTTTTCCATTAACATGCTAGGCTTCACAGAGACTATAGGGAATCTCCAAGATCCTATGCGAGCAGCTATGGTACTTGCAATGTTCCTTGAATTCTTCTTTACAAAATTATAATCATGGTCATTGATGATTATGTTAATATCATAGGGGGCTTCTTCCATAACCTCATCAGAATAGAGTATATTAACCTCGAAACGGCCCTTTTTGATGAAAATATCATTTCTAACAGCGACGAGGGGGGCGTGATCCAACTTTAAACGTTCGAAGACTGTTACTGCAATGTTACCGGCATATTTAACAACTTCTCTATAATCTTGGAGGTTTACAAGTACAAATATTATGAAGTCTCCTGTTTTTTCAGCTTCCTCAACGAGTTCCATGAACTTATCAAAGAGGGGTAATTTCGTGAGCAAGCCTTCAAGTTTTGGTTCAAGACCCTCCTCTTTCACTTTTTCTATCCTATCAATGGCTTCCTTTGCAATTGCTATACCACTTAATTTTTTACCCCTTTTAACCTTATAATAGTCGAAGCCCTTCCTCTCGAATTCGACTAATATTTCTGCACAGATTTTCTGAAGGATATTTTTAACCCTTTTAGGTTTTGATGGCCGGCCGATAACTATTTTATCTTCCTTGAAATTGTAGGGTATCCTCCTACTACTTATATCCTGAAATTCATCAGAATACTCTTTGAAGGCGTCATTTGATAATATTTTAGCATTTTCTTCTTCTGCCAATTTTAAAATGAAGTGATCTGCATTAGTACCAGAGGGCACCTGTTTAAACTCGCCCTTTTCAAGATACTTCTTAAATTTTTCCTTATCATCGATTTCGTGCTTTAATGATGCATCGGCGATTATAACAGGCTCGTATCCAAGTTTACGGAGTTCTTCAGCGGCCTTTAATATGTTCTCTAACTTGGGCTTGTCGTCATCTCCCTTTCTAGAATGAGCTACATTAGATGCATCTATAATAACCCTCAATTGATCACCCTTCTATTATTTAGAACAAAGCTTATATGATCCCATCAAATAGCTTTTCCTTTGCACTTGGTTCAATCTTATCTCTATTATATCATCCTCGATATAATATGTGTTATATGAATTAATATCTTTACCTCGAAGCTTGAGCGATGCTACTGTACCAGCTGTTACAAAGAAAATGTCCTCAACTCTCCATACATGTGGAACATGCTTATGGCCGCAGATAACCAGATTAGCCCCACATTTGACAATGGAGCATAAAATGTCACCTGCATCGACTAGAACGTTCCTTTCACGTCCGGTTTTCGGTACTGGTATAATATGATGATGTAATGCTATCACACTATACAAGTCGGCCTCAGCGGCCTTTTTAAGCTCCTTCTCCATCCATAATTGCTGTGACCTTCCTACCTTCCCCTCATCTAGGTCTGGTTCACTACTATCCAATCCTATTACTCGTAATTCGTCATTAACAGTTAATGTGCCCTTTTTTTCTTTTAAAACCTCTTTGAATGTCTCATTACCTACATGTCTTGCATCATGGTTACCAGGGACAACCACCAGGGGACTTTCTATATTACTAAGATAACTTGCCACTTGCAAAAATTCTAGGTAGTAGCCATTATCTGTTAAATCACCTGTAGCAACGACAACATCAGGTTCCATGTCATTTATCTGCCTTATAGCCTCTAATAGTATGTCCTCTTTAAAGTTTTCCGCGCCTACATGAAGATCTGATATGTGGGCGATGAGCACCATTTTAACTTAACCTCAAGATAGCCTCTGCAAGATCCCCATTGGTTTCCTTCAGCGCATCCTCCGCTTCCTTCCTAGTGGCGCCTGTCTGGCTCATAACAAGCTCAATATCCTCCTCGGGTATCTCAGGTTCCCTTGTTTTCTCCTTGGCTTTACCAGTTACTTGATAAGTTCTCTGGCCCATGAAATCCATGATACTAACCTTAGGGTTCCCTATGATGATATCTTTATCCTTTAACCTTATTATAACTTCTTTAACGCCCCTGAGGTCCTTCATCTCCATTCCCATCTGTTTCATTGCCCTCTGCATCTGCTTTAATTGTTTCGGGTTCATTCCCATACCAGGTATCATCTTCCTCCTCTCCTTGTCTTTATAGCCTGGCCATAATTGAAGTCTAGGATCTCCTCACTACAGAGGAGTGACTTGCCTGTGGCTAGTAATTCGTCATCCTCGTTAACTATTAAAACTTCATCATTTGCACGTATATTTTTATCACATTCTATAACGAACTTTGCAAATATATTTTTCCCCTCCCTAGCAAAGGGTTCTGATTCTTCATCTACAACAACCCTACACCTAGGATAATCTAGGCTTGAATGTAGGAGTGACGCACCCTTCCATGACGGGATTATAAAACCATCAGAGGTCCTTATACTCGCGATAAGCTCATCATCCACGTAAATATATCGTATTCTCCCCGTCTTTTTACTCTTTATTATCTGCAAATCCCCTTTGAAAAGTGCTTCGCCAGCCCCCTCCCCAAACTGATAATCTGCCACGGCAACTAGACGATCCTTATCAGAAACTCTAAAAGAGGGAGGGTCAACCCTAAACTTGAATCCAAGGTTAAATCTTTCGTTAATATCCTTGCTGACTATTATAGTCTTATAATTCTCCTCAAGTTTTTTTATAATTGAACGAATGAAATTTTCTGATTCAAAATCTAATATAGATGGAGATTCATTCTGTGAGAAAGGATAAAATTCATCCAACTCCAATGGTATTATCCCAAATGGGATGTCAACTACCATGAACTGCCACTCATCAACCTCAACAGGGACTGGAGAAAAAAATTCTCCAATATCAACTGGGACATGCCTCGAATAAGGCTTATTATAAACTGATAAAAGTGCCACTCCCTTCTTTTTGGGGAGTCGATTCAACCTCTTATGATGGCGGTAGACCTCAACCCTTCGAAGAGATTCCGGGCCAGTATAAAAGAAAGCAGACCTTTTAGAAACCGGATCATATTTTTCAATTAATTCTTGGTAATTAAGCATTTTTCTGTAGGCGTCCAATAATCGTGGATGGGCTCTGCACCTTTGATCCACAAGCTCCATCAAACTACCTTCATTTATAGCCTGTCTCACCCTTCTAATCTCGGCAAAACTCACATAAAGATTATGAGCTGCTATAAGATTTCTCCTCCCATTTTCCTCCATGCTCCGCAATTCTTGTGGAGTATATTCAACACACACATTACAAGAGCATGGCATTTCACTAAGATCCTCTAACTTGTATGTCCCAGAGGGGTCTAGTAGCCTGTCATCATTAGCATATAGGATATAGGCTGCTGAATCGAATAGGTCGCAACCCATGGAAACTGCAAGTGCAAATAGCATAGGATGTCCAGCACCCATAAGGTGCCTGGGCCTAGAAGGTGGAAGATACTCTACAGATGCCATAACAACCTCAACGAGACTCTTATAATCATAGGATTCAAGGAGGGGTACAACAGCACCGATAGGGTGAACATCAAAATCCATCCTTGAAAGTTCCCTTGCACACCACTTCCTAAGATCTGCATATGTGGAACCTTGGACAACTGAATTCAACATCATATTCTCGCGATGGGATAATGCTTCCTTGGCCCTTTCCAAGGTTATTTTGAGATCTTCCTTGGCCTTTTTATAGGGGGCATATGGGGGTGTTGGAATATCAAGTGATGTTCCAATATCGGCTCCGATCTCCTCTTGGAATTCTATGATCTCCTTGTTAGTGACGTCAATGTCACCATATTCTGCCAATTGAAAAGAACCAGAGTCTGTTACAACGGGACCATCGAAGCCTATAAGCTTATGAACGCCCTTTTTGAGTGCCATGTCTCTTAGTTTTTCATTTTTGTAGATTATGTAAGCGTTTGTTATCACGATTTCGGCGCCAAAGGATTTAACATCAACCACCATCTTACTAGGGTGTATTACTGGCATGAGTGCTGGTGTTTTAACCCTATAATCGCCTATAGTGAATATCCCAGCCCTTGCAAGGCCATCTTTGGCTTTTATTTCGAACAAGATATGCACTCCCCATTTTTCACTTTTTCTAGTCTGTTTCTCATTTCAAGTATTCTTTCCCTTGATGATGAAAGTCTCAAGCTCTTACATCCACATATACATTCTGGGTATTGTGGACAGATAATATAGAGCGCTTCCTTTGAGAAAGTATCATGTATACCTATCCTTCTAAGGTTTTTCAGTATCCTCCTAGCATGCTTTTCTGGGAGTTCCCTTCCAAGGTATATGGGTGTTCTATATGATGATGGTAGCATATTGGCGTTCCTAACTATCCTCCTTTCACTTTTCCGCCTTTTTATTATCTCCTCGCGACCATCCTCCAGGTTAGGATCCCTATAGGGTATTCCAACATCGGTTAGGGCTATCATCCTCTCATCATCCCATGAAAGACCCTTTCCAATGGGTTTTGGGGATGCTATGGTGCCGCCCCTCTTTCTGCCGAACTTGGGACCTTCACATATATGGAAACCGGCCTCTATCATGGCGGCTCTTACAGGAGCTGCTGATGTATAAGTTGTGAGGATACCATCATCTTTTATAACCCTTGAAAGTTCCAACATAAACTCTAAAGTGTAAAGTTCTGGACTTTTAGGTGGGCTGAACGCATCTAAGAATATGGCATCATAGTATTTTTGTGGGAGTGAAGGTAGTGTTTGTCTTGCATCTTCACAGAAAAGTTCGATGGAGATGTTATCTGGGATCTCGGTTGATATCATCTGAAAACGGGCCAATCCATTCTCAAGGAGCCATTCCTCATATGCCCTTTTTACGATCCTATGAGCTGGTATGGGGCTTGGCACAAGAACTCCAGCACATATAACCTCTGGTGAAGCTTCTATCATATGTATGAGGATATTTTCGGCTTTTATATGGTCTATGAGGGCTGCTGAGTTGTATCCAAGTCCGGAGCAGATATCAAGAACTTTAATATTGTCCCTGTTTTCTAGTTGTGATGGTTTAACGAATTTTTCATAGGCTTCGGTTATGGCGCCATGTATTGTGTGCATGGTTTCACTTTTTCCTGAAAGCTTTTTTGAAGGGAGTGTGTATGAACCATCATCTGTTCTGATTAAATATCTTTTAAGTTTCCTTGAAGCCTCTTCTCTTACATTTTCTCCAAGACATTCTCTGTCCAAATATTCTTTTATGAGTACTATGATTTCATCATTTACTGTTAGAGGCTTGTACATGACTCACACCAAAAAAATTGGATCCCATATGGGGGGGTATACTCATAGAAGCTATAAAAGATGCAATGTAAAATTTTTCATCATGACAAAATTTCTTTTTTCCCGCTAAAAGATAATATCTATTCAATTAAATACTATATTAATATTCCCGTGGTTTAAATGGATAATATTGAAAGGATTAGGGCGATAGAAAGATCCCCTATAAGTTTTGAAGGACTTAGAAGGTTGAACATAATCGCCGGGTCGTTACATTTTATCCAAGGAATCATAATGGTTGTTCTGGGGTTTCTTTTAACATGGGAACGTGATATATACACATTCTCTTTGAAGTTCAAGATAATTTCACTGAATCCACCATCATTTCAAGTTTTACCTGAACCACAAGTCGTGTTCACTATAGGCTATCTTGGTGTTATATTAGCCTCTTTCCTCCTTATCTCGGCAGTTGCACATTTCGTCATAGGATTTCTTAAAACAAAGGATTATGAAAAATATCTTAAGAAGGGTATGAATCCCTATCGTTGGTACGAGTATGCCCTTTCAAGTTCAATCATGATAGTGATACTCGCAACCTTTGTGGGAGTCTGGGAACTATGGTCACTTGTAATGATCTTCGTTTTAAACGCTTCAATGATAATGTTCGGTTATCTAATGGAGAAACTGAACCAATACACGGAAAAGGTTGACTGGTCACCATATATATGCGGGTGCATAGCAGGCTTCACTCCATGGATTGTCATAGCAGCCTACTTTATCGCGGCCTTCGGATCAACAGAGACTAATCCACCAGCATTCGTTTACCTTGCACTACTAATCTACTTTATAATGTTCAACACATTCTCTGTGAACATGCTACTACAATACAAAAGCATTGGTAAATGGAAAGATTACCTATATGGTGAGAAGGTTTATATTATCCTCAGTCTCACAGCCAAAACAATACTAGCCTGGCTGGTCTTCATCGGAGTCTTTTCACCCTTCTAGTAAATTTCATGGAAAAATCCAAAAGATTATATATATAGTTCCATCTAGGATATTCTATGAGGATATTGATAGTTTCCGATTTCTTCGCGCCCCATTACACAGGTGGGGGAGAAAGGCGATATTTCGAAATAGGAAAGAGACTAGTTAAGAGGGGCTGGGAAGTTGATGTAATATGCATGAAAATAAAGGGTGTCAAGGAAAAAGAGGATATAAAAGGTTTGAAAGTTCACCATATTGGCCCCGTGATAACTGATCCTCCAAAGAGGAGTTTGTTAAATTTTTTGCATTTCATATTAGCTGCTATATTTTGGATTCTAAGCCATGATTATGATATTATTGATGCTCAGACATATGCCCCGTTATTACCAGCTTTTATAGCCTCAAGGATTAAAAGAACGCCAATGATTGCAACAATCCATGATGTAAGCTCCACCTTCTCTGATCAGTGGATACAATCTTCAAAAGTAGCTAAATTGGCCGAGAAAATACTCCTAAAGTTACCCTATGATAAGATAGTCACTGTAAGTAATATGACTAGAGAGGCTCTTGTAAGAGACTATGGAATAAATCCTAGAAGGGTCAAGGTTATCTATAATGGTGTTGACTTACCACTGATAGATTCCATAAAGGCATCTAAAATTCCAAGGAGTCTAATATTTGTTGGTAGGCTGGCACCCCATAAACATGTTGACCACCTCCTAAAGATTGTGAAAGAACTAAAAAAGGAAATCCCCACTATAAGATTGAAGATCATAGGCGATGGTGTTGAAAAAAATAGGCTAAAAAGACTTGTGAAAGATTATAAAATAGAAGACAGGGTATCATTTTACATGAATCTTAAATATTCTGATGTTATATATCATATGAAAAGATCTTCCTTACTAGTCCTCCCATCAACAAGGGAAGGCTTTGGGATGGTCCTAGCCGAGGCCAATGCATGTTACAGGCCAGTTATCGCATACAAAAGTGGGGGAGTCATAGAAGTTGTAGAAGATGGTGAAAACGGTTTCTTAGTTGAACCACTAGATATAGGATCTCTAAAAGAAAAAATAAGAATATTACTTTTTGATGAAGAACTACAGCGAAATCTTGGGGAAAATGGCCGGAAGAAAGTCGAGAAAATGTTTGTCTGGGACAAAATTGTGGATAAACTCTTAAAGGTGTATAAAGACATGAATCAAAAAAATAGATAGTTGAAAGGTTCTATAAATATCAAATAATATAGTTTAGATCATGGATATAAATGGGGGTAAAATGAGGATTTGTCTAATTTCACGTTTTTTTGATTTGCGTAGTGCTGGCATAGGAAGATACTCAAAAAATCTCTTGAAAGGACTAAAAAAAGTGGTTTTGATGTAGAGTATATAAGCCAGGATGGTGGGGTCCCCCTAGGAAAAGGTAGGTTGAAATATTTGATTTACACACTCCTTGAAATACCCCTTAAAATACCACCTAACCAGGATATATATCATGCATGTTCACCTACAGAGGCTATATGGATAGCTAATAGAGACAATTCTGTAGTAACATTCCATGATCTGATCCCAATCCTTTATCCAAACCCATCCAAAGGCGGCCTAATAAATTCAATCGGAGAATTTGTCGGTTCAAAGTATTTTAAATTTGCTTGTGAAAGGGCTGTTAATTGTAAAGCTATAATAGCAGTAAGTGAACAAACAGCTAAAGATCTAGTAGAACATCTAGGTGTTGATGAAAATAGGGTAAACGTGGTAAGACAAGCAATAGCTGGTGGTCTGAAACCTCTGAAAAAGGAGGATGATAAATATAAGATAGGCACCCTCAGCTTTCTTGAGCCAAGAAAACGCATAGAAATCCTTATAAAGGCGTTTTTAGAAGCTAATATGGAGGATTCAGAACTTTTAATTGCAGGTAGAGGACCTCAAGAAAATAAGCTGAAGAAAATAAGTGGAAATGATGAAAGGATAAAATTCCTAGGATTTGTCCCAGATGCTGATCTTTGCGATTTCTATAATTCCTTGGACGTTTTTGTCTTCCCAAGTCTTCTGGAAGGTTATGGATTACCCATCGTTGAGGCAATGGCATGCGGAAAACCTGTTATAACATTAGCAGATGCAGTAATTCCAGAGGATATAAAAAATCGTACATTTATAGTGGAATTATCAGAACTGACAGAGGTTTTAAAAAATAGGAGTTATGAGTGCGACACGCGCAAAAATCTAGAATTTGCAAGGGAACATTCATTAGATAAAACCATAAGAGGAATATTACAAATTTATAGGACCTTATTAGATTAATTTTTTGTTTATTTCACAGTTTATTAAGTAAGCTTATATCTGAACTATACATGAAACAGATGACTCTCCATTCGCTTAACTATAAAAAAAGCATTATATTCTCTATGTTTCTTGCTTTGGTGGTGATCCGAGATTATCTGGTTTTGATCTTGAAATTTCTTCTTATGTGTTAACCCGAGCCCATGTAAATGAAGATAGTGAATCCATTTTCTATTTTAATATCCTCAACTTAGTTAAGATTTTATGAACCTGATTTCCTCTTCCAAGCTTTTCCAAGAACATGAATTTTCATATCCCACTACCTTTCATAATCGTTCTATTTTTCCCAGTTTGTTCCCCCTAGCATCTCTGATAGCGGTTATAACTGTTTTAAATGGACTTAGATCCCTAAAAAATATGATAGTGTACAATAAAATTAAAAAAAGTAATGTTAAACAATTAAAATAGTAGATGAATTTGTTGTCTACTCTGTGCCGCATCCTGAAATAGAAACCGTTACGTATAGTATAATAGATTCTGAAAGTATTTGATGGTGAGAATGTCGTGAGTGCTGTTTCTTTTTCATCAGTAATGTACCATGATCTGTCTATATCTGTTATGATACTATCTGGGATCAAAATTATTTTGCCCCTGTTTTTCGTGATCCTATATGTCCATTCAATATCGTCTTCATAAATATAAAAGTCCTCTAGGGGGTAGCCGATCACTTCTAAAAGTTTTTTATGGAAAAATAGTCCTCCATATAATGTGGCCGCAATTTGACCAGGTCCTGGAGGGGCGAGTCTACTTTCCCCTACAATTTTTCTTCGTATGATTCTTTTCATATATTTTGGGATTTCTGCTATGTGGAAATGGTAGAAGTTATTTTTCTTACCCAAAACTATCTCAGGATCCTTAGACATCAAAGCCTCTATTTCAGCATAATTCCCTCTACATTCCCTATAGGATGCTAAAGCCAACCTTATATCCTTCTCTCTGGTTTCATATTTTTTCCAATACTCTTTTAGAAGTTGTAGGGCGCCTGGTTGTGGTTTGTTATCGTCGTCTAGTAACCAGATGAATTCGCATTCTGGATCATTATATGCTTTTTTAAGTCCTCTTTTGAATCCGCCTGCCGAACCAAAATTTTCTGAGAGATACAAGACATCAATTTTCTCTGGATTTTTTCTATGATATTTTTTCAATTTTTCTCTGCTATTTGGCTCTGAATTATTGTCAACGACAATTACCTTATCAACACCTTCTCTAAGAGCGGCTTCAATAACCTGTTTAAGTAAATGAAACCTATCATCATATGTTACAGTGACAGCAAATGTCTTTTTGGGCATGAATTACACCTTAAATATCCTGGCCAAGTCTTTTTTGAATTTTAAGGGTTCTTCTTTTATTATTTCTCTATAATCCTCGAATTTTGGGAAGTTTTTGTTATAATTTTCTACACAATCAACTATGGATTTGATTATCGTGTTGATGTTTTCATTTGTGTCAAGTTTAAATTTCGCAGGGATTGGCAGGTCATTAAACTTCGCTGAACCTTTTTTACCCACAATGATACAACATCCCATCATAGCGGCTTCTCTTGGGAGTCTGTCTTTTCCTGGGTGATTTCCAAAATCTATGTAAACTTTGGCCTTTTCTAGGGTTTCTAAAACTTCTTCCCGGCTCATGTTTTCAATTGCTTTTAATTTAAAATTGTAATTTTTCAGACGTTTTATAAGTTTAGAAGTAAATCTATAACCCTTTCTAGGATTATAAACGACCAAATCTTCTTTTCTATCTAAGTTTATTTCCTTTTTAAGGAATTTCTCATTAATATAATCGGATAGGTATTCAACATTGCTGAATCCTTGATCTTTAAGATGTTTCATCGCATAATAGGATTGTACAAGATGTAAATCCGCTGTTACAACTGTCTTGTCATTATTTAGATTATATCTTTGGTAATGTTCCATGGCAATATTTGGAATATCAAAAATTTCCTTATTAAAAAAGCGATATGCAAAATTGTTTATTAACATATAAAAGTAACTTTTAAAAGGTGAATCTTTTCCAAACTTTGAAATATAAAAATTATCAACGCTAAGCCACCATATTATCTTCCTTATATTCGTGTAAGCATCCATAACCTTCATAAGCTGAAACAATTCAGGCACAATTATAATATTTCTTTCTGAATCTTTTATCTCATCCACATATGGAACACGATACATTTCATATGCCTCATGGACCGGATCAGGATGATCAGATGGCTGATAGAACATATAAGCGTTCAAGTTAAGGTCATTCCTTAGATGGTACCCTAGCTGGTGCAAAAGTTCAGGGCCGCCTGTGGCTGTGCCAGCCGGTGCAACAATGTAAATTTTTGTATCCGAATAGACTTTCATCGGACCTCCTTTTCAAAAACTTTAAAAGCCCTTTTCACGATCTCGTCCATGTTGTAGTAGCGGTATTCTGCAAGTCTCCCAAGGAGTACGAGGTTTCTGTGATTTTCTGCGAGTTTTTTATATTTTTTGTAAGTTTCTTGGTTTTCTGGTGTTAATATTGGATAATATGGTTCGTTTTTTCCTTCTATATGCTCTTGGGGGTGTTCTTTTAGTATGATTGTCTTTTTGGTTTCGGCAGGGTGTATGTGTTTGAATTCTGTGATCCTTGTGAAATCGTAATCATTTGGATAGTTTATTGTTGCTGCTTCTTGGTACCATTCTTGGTCTAGTTTTTTAAATTTAAGGTCTAGGGAGCGGTATGGTAATCTACCATAACGGTAGTTGAATAGTTCGTCGATTTTACCCGTGAATATCACTTTACCATTATATTTTTTGTCCATGAATAATATTTTGTCTTTTTTTATCTGGAGTATTTCTTCGTGGCTCGTATTTAACATTATTTTTATGTTTTCATGATCTAGGATATTTTGTATCATCTTTGTGTAGCCATCTTGTGGCACGCCCTGGTATTTGTCCTGGAAATATCTGTTATCCCTTGAGAGCAATATTGGGACACGTTCTGTGACTTTTCCATCTATCTCATCGGGTTTCAAACCCCATTGTTTTATAGTGTAATTCAAGAATACCTTTTCGTAAATGTAGTTGGCTAGGAATTTGAGATCCCTGTCATCTTCTTTTAGGAGTTTGAGTATGGGTATGCGTTCCCCATAGTTATATTTTTTCAGTAGTTTTTTTTCGAGAGGCTTGGCAAGACTTTCTGGTAGTAGTTTGTGTAGTGTGTTGAGGTTGAATGGTAATGGTGCGAGTTTTCCATCAATAAACCCTAAAACGTAGTGTTGGTATTCTCTCCATTCAGTAAACTGTGAAAGATACTTGAAAACGTCCCGATAGTTTGTGTGGAAAATGTGCGGACCATACTTATGTATGATTATGCCTGTTTTGTCTATTTCGTCGTAGCAGTTACCCCCGATGTGGTTTCTGCGTTCGATGACAAGTACTTTTTCATCTAAGATGTTAGCTATCCTTTCAGCCATTACCGAGCCCGCGAGACCGGCGCCCACTATGATATATTCAAACATATAATTCACCACTTTAGAATATTTTGAGTTTTTTAAGGGTATCGTACATTAATATACATACTATGAGTTCTGTTATGACAACTGCTATGGCGGCCCCTATTGTAGATAATATCAGCGTTAGGATGATGAGCATTATGATGTGTATTATACCAGCTGTTATAAGTATCCTTGTAAACTTTTCTTTGTAACCAAAGGACACAAGACCTTGAATACCAAGTACGTTACTCACCCCCACCAGAAAAACTATAAATATCAATATTTGGAGTAAGAGTATGCTCTCCTTGTAAGAGGGCCCTGCAAGTATCATTACAATGAACGGGGCAAGAAATACTAATATTATGGAAAAAATAAAAGTTAATACACTTATTAGGATGAGTATCTTCTTCAGTTCTGTCTTTGCACGTTCACGATCCTCAGCTTGTATCCTAGAAAAATAAGGGTATATAGCTTGGCCAATAGGGGATACGAGACCTTGTAAAGCCCTTGTTATATCCTCGGCCACTGCATAGTAACCTAATGTTGCATTATCAACAAGTAAGCCTAGTATGAATCTGTTTGATGTTGTGTAGAGGCTTATCGCCAATGTAGATATGAATAAGTGCCATCCCTCGACAAGCTGCTTTTTAATATCTTGGAGTTTAGGTCTCAAGAATTTAACTTTAAATTCTTTTCTTACTATATGTTGGCTGTATACTCCCACAACTATAAAACCTATAGAATTTACGAGTGGCACATAGAGATAATCTTTAGGGCCTCTTACAATTATGAATATGAGTGCGGTGTAGATGAGCGAACTTAAAATCCGTAGGATGCTGATGTATCTCATCCTTTCAATACCTTGAAAAAACCAGACCGGAAAAAGAACACTACCTACAACCAAGCCAAAAGTAAAAATATAAAGCAGAGGATCGCCCCGAAATCTTTCAAAGGATGATATGATAACAAGCATCAGTATGAAAGTTAAAAACATTAGGATAGTTTTTGTCACCATCACTGAACTATAGATCTTTGAAACTTGACTGAGATCATCACGGTTTATCGAGATTTCCCTCGTCGCAGACAAATTAAAACCATAATCAGTTAAAATTTGAAAATAGCCAATAAAAGCCACTGCAAACGCAACCCGTCCAAAATTGGCCGGGCCCAGAACCCTAGTAAGATATGGGAAAGTCACAAGTGGGAGAAGATACTGTACGAGTTGTATACCAGTAAGGGACATGAGATTATCTAGTATGCGGCGATAATCCTTATTTGAGAGAATCAACTTTAACCTTGAAATCATCAAAAACCCCATAGATTGTTCATCACTACTAATTCACATCTTTAGTGAACTCTCTAAAGTTTATAAAATGAGTATTTAAGTTGATGATTCTTCAGCCACGTTTTCTATCTTGTACTCTATGTTTTCTCTTTCGAGTTTTCTTGCTATGCTTTTACTCATCCTACCCACAGCTAATACTAGGACGTTTAGGCCTCTCTTGGCCGCGGCTAGGGTCGCTTCTGGTGTTGCGAATTCAAAATCGACTCTTAAATTTAATTTGTCGGCTACTGCCCTTGCCACTGTCCCCATTATACCAACCCTGTCATAACCTTGGGAGTATACTTTTTTTATTTTTTGGAGGTTTGCGGCCCTGGATCCTCCTTCGCTTATCCTTGGAAGTACTAGTATGGTTACTTTGCCTTTTTTGAGGTTTATTAGTCCGCTGAGTTCTGTTAATGCCACGTCCTCCCCCTTTTTGGCGTTGTGTAGGACTTTTCCGTGGGCTTGGCCGTCTGTTCTCTTTTTTGCGTATACTATTCCGTCTTCCATGAAGAGTTCGACTTCTTCGCCTTTTTTGAGGTTTTCTTTTGCTATTGCTGGCCATGTTGACTTGTAGGTGCTCATGGTCTCTAGTACGCTGTCGGCGTATTTTCTTAGTGTTATGGCTTCTCTTTTTAGTTTTTCTATGCCCCTTTTTGTTAGTTTGTAGTGTGATCTTCCGTTTCCTGCTTGTATGTACCCTTGGTCTGTTAGTGTTTTTATGTTTTCTGAGACTGCCTGTACTGTTATGCCTAGTTTCTCGGCAATGTCTCTTTGTCTTATGTGTGGTTGGTTTTCCGCTATCTCGGCGAGTATTTGGAATCTTGTCAGTTCCCCTTTCTTTTTGAATTCCTTCATTGTGGTTTCACCCTATTTTGCCTTTGAGTGAATTGTCCAATAATTCTAAGAATTTGTTTTCGGTGCCGGGTGGTATGTAAGCTCCGCAGGCCATTGCATGTCCTCCGCCGCTGCCACCAACTTTTTCTGCTATTTTCCTTATTATGGACCCGAAGTGTATACCATCTAATGCAAGGAGCCTTGAACAGCGCAAAGAGACCTTGGTGCCATGTTCTCTGATCCCCAGACCTATTATGGGTTTTCTCCAGTCGCCGTAGCCTATTATCATCCCTGCTATAGTGCCTATCACGTTATCTTTTATCTCTGTGGTTTTGAAGTATTGTAGGTTCTTTTTTTGTTTTAGGAGTTCTTCTGTTTCTATTAGTTCCACCTTTTCTGCTAGGTATCTTCTATGGGTTCTTGAAACGCTTTCCAGTTCGTCTAGGGCCGCGCCTCTTTCTCCTTTTAATATTCTGATGGCTAGTTCGATGTCGTTGTTCCGGCTGCAAGCGTTTATAGCTGTGGAGAATTCTGCCAGGTCACGGAGTGGAGTGTATTTCTCTTCACTTGTAAGGTCGTAAGCTTCTGCAGATACTAGTTGGGGGATGTATTTCACGTACTTTGGGGGTACTTCTCTTGATAGCATTTTAACAAGTTCTGAGAATAGTTTTCTTTTTTCTTCCATGGTTAGATCGCATAGGCAACGGTATCTTTCCCCTTCCTTGTATGGTATTCCAAGTTTTTTCAATAATAGTATAGATTCTGTCTTGTTGTTGGTGATTGGCAGGTTAACGTCACTGAAGTATGAAAGGGCCACGAATATGGGTCTTGTTTGCCTGCCATAGATTGAAAGATCTTCTATGATCTCTATTTGCCCTAGTCTTGTGCTGTCTTTTAATATTTGGTTGTTTAAGCCTGTTAGTTTGCCTGTTAATGAGTTTTGAAGGTCGCCTATGGCTGATAATACACCCATCCAACTGGTATCATATTGGTTGAATTTTTTTGAGAGTAGGTATGCCATTCCACCCCCTGAAATCTGGGTTGAACCATCTATCCCATGGTTTATTGGGTTCAGTTCTAGCAGTTCTCCTTTTAGGTTCTTTCTTGGTAGTGGTGGATGATGATCTAGGATTATGATTTTTGAGTTGGATGTGGTGATCTCTTCTATGCGTTGGCCTGATCCCATGTCGGTGAAAATGGTAAGTTCATTTTCTATTTTGATGTTCTCGACCTGGTTGAGGTTTATGAACTCGATTTCGTGTTCTTTTCCCAGTCTTTCAAGTAGTGTTGAGATGATAGCCCCGGCTGTTATACCGTCACAGTCGCGGTGACTGTAAACTTTAATATCCTCTGAGGATTCTATAATGTTCTTAGCTTTCAAAAAGCCTTTATCGAGTCTTGGGGGTGTTTTCATATTATCCTCCCTTTTTTCGAGAGGCTTTTATCATTTTACTGATCTTGAGGAGTAATTTTCTCTTCTTTAGGTTGTTATGTTCTATTATGACCCTTCCACTGCGCTCCCACCATGATGATGGGTATGCTTTATCCGCTTCTATCTTTGCCTTGAATTTTAGCCTTTCAGCTGCTTTCCTGATCTCATTTAAGGTGGGGGATTCTACCGCATGTTTTCTTGGGATTTTTCTCCCTTCTTTTTTCGTTTTTTTAGAATCGAGGTAGGCGGGCCATATGATTGTTCGCATCTGTTATCAGTCCCCTGAAAGTTCATGGAATAGTCTTGTGAGCATGTCTTTTATGGTGTAATTTTTTGGGGTTATCGCCGTTATCCCATACTCTTCGAGTTTTTTAGCGGTTATGGGGCCTATGGCAGCTACTATTATCCTACTATTGGATAATTTTTTTATTATATCCTCTTTTTTGTCTTTAGCGGCCTTTATGAGGTTTTCCACGGTGAGTGGACTTGTGAATGTTATCGCATCTATCTCCTCTTTTAGTATTTTTTCTATGAGTTTTTGGATTCTATCGTCTTTGGGTCTTGTGGATTTGTATGCTTCTGCTATATGTACATTGGCCCCCATTTTCCGGAGGCTTTCTGGTAGTATGTTTCTGGCTGCGAGCGTCCTTGGTATTGCAACATTCTTGTTTTGCATATCATAGGCTGATAATGCCTTGACTAGTCCCTCTGCGGTGTAATCTGATGGCATTACATGTGCTTCTAATCTTAGTTCTTTGAGTGCTTCGCGGGTTTTAGGGCCTATAACTGCGATTTTCGAACCTGGTTTTAGTTTTATCTTCTTGCAGTGTTTTTTTAGGGATTTTATGGCTGCTGGTGATGTGAAGATTATCCAATCGAATTTTTTGAGGTTTTCGCATAATCTTATGAGGGTTTTTGTCTTGGGGGTTTGGATTTGGAGGGTTGGTGCGATGAATGGTGTACCACCTGCTTCTTTTATTAGTTTTATGGCTTCTTCGCATCTTTCTTCTGGTCTTGTTATGGCTATTACTTTGCCTCTGAGGTCCATTATGGGTCCTCTTTTATTATTTTCTTGTATAGGTTTACTATGTGTCCTATGATGATTATCGCGGGTGGTTTTATATTCTTTGTGTGTATGTCCTCTAGTGTTCCGAATGTTATTTTTTCTTTTTCTGTCGTGCCATTTTCTATTGCGCATACTGGTGTGTCTGCTGGACGATATCTCATGATCTCTTGGGTGTTCTCTTTGAGGTTGCCCACGCCCATTAATATGATAATGGTGTCTGCCTTGTAATCCCAATGTACTTGCTTTTTTCCCTTTGTAGGATCCTCATGGCCTGTTACAATAGTGAATGAGGTTGCCAGGCCTCTGTGGGTTATGGGTAGGCTGGCTGCTGTGGGCACTCCTATGGCAGATGTTATACCTGGTATTGTCTTTGTTTTTATTCCGTGGGATTTTAGTGTTAGAAGTTCTTCCCCTCCGCGGCCGAATATGAATGGGTCGCCCCCTTTTAATCTGACCACTATATTCTCTTTTTTAGCTTCTTCGACTATTATCTTATTTATCTCTTCTTGGGTCTTGGAATGTCCTCCGGGTTTTTTACCAACGTATATGAGTTTAGCATCCTCTGGGGCATATTCTAGGATTTTGTTGTTGATTAGACGATCATATATTATGACATCAGCCTTTTTTATGACTTTTAGCGCTTTTAGTGTGATGAGTTCTGGGTCTCCTGGGCCTGCGCCTATAAGATATACTACCATCCTTTAACACCTACTAATGTATTCTATTATACCCTTAAAGAATTTTATACCATCCGCGGATCCTAGTATGGCCTCTGAGGCCCTTTCTGGGTGGGGCATCACAGCACATACGAGCCCTGATTCGTCACAGACTCCTGTTATCCCTTCTAAGGACCCGTTAGGATTTTCTGAATAAAATTGTAAAACCACTTGATCATTATCCCAGAGCTTCTCTAGGTTGTCAGTGTAGTATCTTCCCTCTGCATGGGCGATCGGCATCCTAATAATCTCATCCTTTTTATAGAGTGATGTGAATGGTGTTCTGATAGTTTTAACCTTTAGTTTTGTCCATTTGCAATTGAATTTTGGGTATTCATTGACTGTGAAGACTCCGGGTACTAGGCCGACTTCTGCAAGTATCTGAGCCCCATTACATATCCCCAGTACTGGTTTTTCTTCTTCTACAAGCCCTTTTACACCATCCATGACTGGTGTTATAGCTGCTATCGCCCCAGCCCTGAGATAATCCCCATATGAGAACCCTCCAGGTATTATAACCGCGTCCAAATGTCCTAGGTCTTTTCGATCCCACCATATGTATTCTGGTTTGGCTCCAACCAATTTTAGGACATGGTAGACGTCTCTGTCACAATTTGATCCTGGGAATCTTATAACTCCAACCCTCATATTTAATCCTCAGGTTTTATATTGATCTTATAGTCGTGTATCACTGGATTGCAGAGGAGGCGCTGGCACATATCCTCAACCTCCTCTTTAACCTTCCTCTTGTTATCCTCTTCCATCGTAAAAGTTATAATATCCATTGTATTAGTATTTTCAACCTCATATCCCAGTAATGCCAGGGCTCTTTGTATTGTGGCTGCTTCAGGGTTTAGCATGCCCTTTTTTAATTTTATCCTAACTTCAACATTGAATTTCATAATAGATCATCCTTTAGTTTCCATCTTTTTTTATCCTCCTCATCGAGGATTAGGGAGGCAACCCTCCTATAAGCTTCTATTATGTTGCCTTCACCTCTCCTAAAAAGGTCTTTGTCTAGAGTTCTTCTGGTTTTGATATCCCATAATCGGCAAGTGTCTGGGCTTATCTCATCACCCACTAGTAATCTGCTATTGTATCGTCCAAATTCTAATTTAAAATCTGGTAATAGTAAGCCTTTATCCTTGAGGAACCCTTTTAGTGTGCTGTTAACCTTTAATGTTATCTTCCTTATATTGTCTAGTTCTTCCATGGTTGTGATACCAAGGGCCGTGGCTATGTCATCATTGAGCATGGGATCCCCATATTCATCACTTTTGTAGTCTATTTGTATTATGGGTTCCTTGAATTCTTGGCCTTCCTTGAATGGGTACCTTCTTGTGAGGCTTCCTGTTGCTATGTTCCTCGCTATAACTTCTATGGGTATCATTTCAAGTTTCCTAGCAAGGATGTATCCTGGTTTTACCAACTTTATATAATGGGTTCCTATATTAGCAGCTTCAAGAACTTCGAAGAATTTAGCAGATATTATGGAGTTGTAGTATCCTTTCATGGGGATTTTGTCATGTTTTTCACCATCACCCGCGGTTATATCATCCCGGAATCTGATCATAACCTCATCTGGATGGTCCGTTTCATATATATCCTTTGCCTTGCCGGTGTAGAGTAGCTTTCCCAGTTTCATGGTTATCACATCTTTCATAGAGGAGAACTTATATAAGTGTTAGGACTATTATTTTGATATAATTATCGACAAAGTTTAAGTATACATCTATTCATGATTATACACTATGATCTCAGAATATAAAGACTATGAAGCTTCTCCAGGTGAAAAATAATGTGTGGTATAGCTGCTTGCATGCTAAAAAATGGTAAAGCCGCCCCAATATTACTAGGATGTGTTAAAAGGTTGGAATATAGAGGTTATGATTCTGTTGGTATCGCAACACTCGATTCCAGCATAATAGTCGAGAAAGACAAGGGTAAAATAAAAGATTTTGAAAAATATCTAGATCTTTCTAAATTACCAGGTAGAATAGGCCTCGGCCACGTGCGCTGGGCAACACACGGCCCCCCAACAAAAGAAAATGCACACCCACACCTAGACTGCGAAGGAAAGATAGCTGTAGTCCATAATGGGATAATCTCAAATTATGAGGAATTAAAAGATGAGCTTAAAAGTGAAGGGCACAAGTTCACATCAGAGACAGACACTGAAGTCATAGCACACCTAATAGAAAAATATAAAAATGATGGACACGACCTCGAAGAGGCTGTTAAAAGGGCTCTTAAACGTTTAAAGGGCTCTTATGCCATGGCTGTGATTTCATCAGACGAACCAGATAAGATTATAGGAGCCAGGAAGGAAAATCCACTAATAGTGGCGAAGGGCGATTCAGGATACTTTCTAGCATCAGACATCCCAGCCATATTAGAGCACGCAAGAAATGTCATATTCCTAGAGGATAATGAAATGGTCATAATAGATGATACAGGACACCAAATAAAAGACTTGGAAGGTAAAATTAAAAAGAAAGAGTTCGAATACGTTGAATGGACCCTTGAGATGGCTGAAAAAGGCGGCTACAAGCACTTCATGTTAAAGGAGATATACGAGCAACCACAAGTTTTAAGGGACACCCTCAGGGAGTTCAAAACAATCCAAAAGGTCGTGGATGAAATAGGGGAAATAAAAAGGATATGCTTCGTAGCATGTGGAACATCATACCACGCAGCCCTAGTCGGCAAATACCTCTTCGAAAGCATCCTCCACATACCGACAGATGCCATAATAGCAAGCGAATTCCAATACACTGCCAATACACTCGACGAGGAAACCCTTGCAATATTCATAACACAATCAGGTGAAACCGCAGACACCCTCAACGCATTAAAAGCCGCTAACAAAAATTCAAAAACATTAGCAATAGTGAACGTCATCGGGAGCACAGCCACAAGAGAAGCAGACCACGTAATATACACTCGAGCGGGTCCAGAGATAGCCGTCGCAGCAACAAAAACCTACATATGCCAACTAGCCTGTATATACATGTTAGCAGCCGCCATTGGCAAAAAACCAGAGATCATGGAAGACTTGAAAAAAGTCCCTGAAGAAATAGAAAAAATACTAAGAGAAGATAACTTCATAAAAGAGATCGCAAAAACCTACAAAGACAAGCCGGATTTCCTATTCATCGGACGCGGATTCTCATACCCAACAGCCCTTGAAGGAGCCCTAAAACTCAAAGAGATAACATACATCCACGCTGAAGGTTATGCATCAGGAGAACTAAAACATGGCCCCATAGCATTAATAGAAGATGGCGTGCCAGTAGTGGCCATAGCACCCCCACCATTCCCATTAGAAACAACAAAAATAGAAGAGGATGAATTCCACGATTCACATAGTTTAACTTTAGGCAATATTGAAGAGGTTAAATCAAGGGGTGCGAAAGTCATAGGTCTTGGAGCAGAAGATGATGAAGAATTTAAAAAGAATACAAGTGCCTACATATCATTTAACCCAAGTATAAGAGAAGAAATATCACCACTCTTATATATCATACCATTACAACTCCTAGCTTATCATATCAGTGTAATGAAAAAAGAAGACCCTGACCACCCAAGAAACCTTGCAAAGTGCGTAACAGTAGACTAAAACTTATAGAAAGTCCAACCAAAAAAGGATGTTGAACAAGCTCTTGGAGGGGAGGCTCCCAATGTTTTTTGGGGGGATTTCCTCATTCCATAAAATAATTATTAGATTGGAGGGATCCAAAACATTCAAAGAGTATGTGGGGGTGTTCCACCTACAATGGTGTTTTTAGGATCCTCCACCCAAAGTCAGAGTTCATAAACTTCTTCAGGTGTTAATATTGTCGCCCCACCATCCTGTAATGCTCTTATCGTCTTGTCTATGTCGTCAGCTTTTAAAAAAAGTATGGCTTTGTCTTTTTTTTCATGTACAAAAGCGTATATGTATTCTAGGTTTATCTGAGAATCTTTAAGTATTTTTAAGATGGATGCGAGGCCTCCTGGTTTGTCCTCTAATTCCACTGCTATTACTTCGTTCGTTTTAACCGCGAAATCGTTTTCTTCAAGAATCTTCTTCGCTTTTTCCGGTTCCGGGACTATGAGCCTCAGTATACCAAATTCTGAAGTATCAGCTAAGTATAATGCTCTAATGTTTATACTCGCATTTTTTAAAGTGTTGAGGGCTTTCCAGAGTCTTCCTTTCTTGTTTTCTAGGAATATTGAGATTTGTTTGATCTTCATATTATATACCTCAGAATTTTCTTTTATCTATAACTCTAACAGCCTTTCCTTCACTTCTTGGCAAGGTTTTGGGTTCTACAAGGGTTACTTTAACCCTCAATCCTATCTCATCTTGTATATACTCTTCAATTTTCTTCTGTAGTTTCATCATTTCTCCTATATCATCTGAGAAGACCTCCGCTGAAGTTTCAACTTTAACTTCCATTTCATCCATGAGATGGGGCCGGGTTACGATGATCTGGTAATGGGGTTGTAGTCCGTCAATTTTAAGTAGGGCCTTTTCTATCTGTGATGGGAATACTGAAACCCCCCTTACTTTTAGCATGTCATCGGCGCGCCCTGTTATCCTCGAAATCCTTGCTAGGGTTCTCCCACAACCGCATTCAGTATAATTTATTGAGGTGATATCCTTTGTGCGGAATCTGATAATTGGCATCCCAACCCTTGTAAGGGTCGTTATGACGAGTTCACCCCGCTTTCCAGGTGGTAATGGTTCCCCTTTACTATTTATGATCTCAGGATAAAAATGATCTTCGAAAATGTGTAAACCGTCTTTTTCTGGGCATTCCATGGCAACACCTGGGCCGATGATTTCTGTGAGACCATAAATGTTGAAGGCGGGTGCGTTGAAACGCTTTTCAAGTTCTCTTCGCATTTCCTCTGTCCACATTTCGGCTCCGAATCCTATAGCCTTTAGTTGAAATTCCCTTGGATTGTAGCCTTCTTCTTCCGCAACCTCTGAAAGGTATAATCCATAGGATGGTGTGAATATCATGACTGTGGTCCCAAAGTCCTTCATGATCTCGATTTGTCTCCTTGTCTGGCCGGTTGAAATAGGGATTACTGTGGCCCCTATCCTCTGGGCTCCGTAGTGTACTCCAAAGCCCCCGGTGAATAGGCCGTATCCGTGCGTATTTTGTATTATATCGTCTTCTGTGACTCCCATCATTGTAAGGCCCCTTGCCATTACTTCGCCCCATATTTCGATGTCCTCTTTTGTGTAACTTGAAACTACTGGTTTGCCTGTTGTCCCTGAGGATGTGTGTACTTCTATTATCTCCTTTTTAGGGACTGCGAACATGCCGAAGGGGTATACTCTCCTGAGATCTTCTTTTGTCGTGTAAGGAAGCCTTTTTATATCCTCTAGGCTTTCAATGTCCTCGGGGTAGATGTTATTTTCTTCGAGCTTCTTTTTATAGTAGGGTACGTTTTCATATACTCTTTTTATAGTCTCCTGTAATCTTTTGAGTTGTAATTCTTTTAGATCGTCTCTTGAAATGCATTCCATCTCTTCGTTCCAGATCATCTAGATTATCCCTTTCCTATTAGAATCTTCTCCTTATGGATATGAGAAAATCATTTTATTAAAAAATATTTATTTAGCCTAGGATGGGGGGAGGGTTTAAGGCGAAGCCTATAATTGGATTGACCTTGCAAAGATTCTATTGAAATCTTTTTCGGCTGAAAGTTCGATATAATCTATTAATTTGGGTATTTCACGAGATTCTATCCTTTTTTGAATCGATTTCAGTGTTATGGATGCTCCTGCAATTGCTATGTCTCCTGCGAATATTATTTGGTCTGTTGGTATATCTGGTAGGAGTCCGATGATTTTAGCATTTTCAACGTCTATGTATCTTCCGAATGAACCGGCCACATACACTTTTGAGATCTCTTCCTCTTCAATTCCTAGCTTTTTCATTAAAATAGTCCATGCTGATCTTATAGCCCCCTTTGCGACTAGGAGGTTGTCTATGTCCTTTTCATTGACTGTTATATCCTCTTTTGTCCCTCTTTCATCTGTGTTTGCAATGATGAACTCGTGCTTTCCCTTTGTGAATCTTCCTCTTTTGTTAATTATGCCATTTCTATAAAGTTCGGCTACTAGGTCTATTAGGGCGCTTCCACATATTCCCTTTGGCTTTTCTTTACCTATTGTCTCATACTTCACGCCTTTACTGAACCATATCTTCTCTATCGCCCCGTTAACGGCCTTCATCCCATGTTTTATGTGCGCACCCTCAAATGCCGGGCCTGACGGCGAGGAGCAGGCGAGGATCTTATCTTTATCTCCTAGGAGGATCTCTGTGTTCGTCCCAATATCTATTAGCATGTTTGTTTCATCTTTTTCATGCATTTGCGTGACTAGGATGTCTGCTAACGCGTCTGCACCGATAAATCCTGCGATAAGTGGTAATGAGTTAATGCGGCCTTCTGGGTTTATTTTAATTCCAAGTTCTCTTGCTTGACAATTTATCATGTCCTTTATAGCCGGGACGAAGGGGGATCTTCCAAGATATCTTGGATATATGCCGAAGAAAAGGTGGTGCATTACTGAATTGCCGACGATCATTGCTTCGTAGATTTCATGGTCTTTTATCCCTGTCTTTTCACAAAGCTTGTCCACTATCTTATTTATCGCGTCTATGACCATTTTTTGCAATCTTCTCAAGTTTTCATCACTTTTTGATGCGTAACTTATCCTTGATATGATGTCTTCTCCATAGGCTACCTGGGGGTTTTCAGAATAGTCTTCAGCCAATTCTTCACCAGTCACGAGATCGATTAACCGGCATATTATCTTGGAGGAGCCAATATCTACTGCTAGGCCATATGATCTGTCTGTTGTGTCCCCTTTTTCAATTTCTATCAACCTATTATATGATAGGGTGGCTGTTACATCCCAGTTAGCGTCTCTCAAAAATTTTGGGATCCTTTTCAGGATGTTGAGTGATGTTTCAATTCTTCCAAGTGGGGATTTTAACCTTTCAAAATCTGGTGTCGCATCCTTTAAGGTTGGCTTTTTTAGTTTTAAATGTATTTTTTTTATTGGGGGATTAAGTTCGACATCTGTTTCGAGTATGGTCTCTGCGACTTTTCTAGTCTCTATCCTACTCTCTGGGGGTATGAAGACTGTGATCTCCCCATTAATCGCCTTGGCTTGGCATGCGAGCCTGTAACCTTCTTCTATTTCATTTAAGGTTAAATGTTCCCTTTCAATTTTGTTAACTTCACTTACTTTTCCATTTATACTAGTGATGATTATTTTACATTTGCCGCAAAGTCCTTTACCGCCACAATCAGAGCGGATGGTGATGTTAGCATCCCTTGCTATTTCAAGAATAAAATTTGGGGGAGTTTCTGTTTCCCGTCCCAGTGGTTCGAATGTTAATTTGACTGTCATTTTCTATAATTTTATGAGCTCGTCTTTCATCCTCGAAAAGTATCGATATGCTGTGTCCACGATGAATGTGCCTGGGAAAACGAGTTCAGCGTCCTCAATGGGTCCGTAGAGGATGAAATCTGAACCCAGGATTATCTGCATAATATCTGCTATTAATGTTGCTGGCTTTTTGGCTTCTTTCCATAGTATGTTTTTTAGTCCCTTCCAACTTGCTATAGCATTATGCGCGGCTGAACCACATGGTAGTCCATATTCTTTTTTTATTTCTATGGCAGCTTTGGCCGCGGCCGGCAAACTCGGCACGTCCATTACAAATGTGTCAATTAATGGCTTAGTTATCCCTGCTTCCTCCAATCTTGGTAATATCTTATTAAATGAGCCTATCCTTGCATTTGCGCTGGTTACGTTGGGTGTGTAAAGAAGGGGGATCGCTGCCTCGATTTTACTATCTGCCAGTGCCTTTATCTCCTCGTCCTTTGACTCTGGTGATATAGAATTATATACAACTTTATCTTCAAGTCCAATTTCTTCAACATAGTTCATTGCCGCGATTTTTATACTTGGCACCGCGGAATCTATGAGGAATGGAGTGTCTGTCGCTTCAGCCACGAAATCGATGTACCTTTTAATGGCTTCCTCGCTCATCCCTATAACATCGATTAAACAAGGATTCCCACTCTTATCACTTAATTCTTCCTGTTTCCTTATCAGGTCCTCTGCGGCTTCCTTGTCAAAGACTCCGCGCCTTTCATCTTCAACTATGTTATGTCCACTATAGAATATGGATCCTATCAGGACCGTGCTCTTCTTCCCTGGTTCGCCGCCAATTTCCACGCCACCTACTTTCAAGGTTTTCTGGTCTCCAAATTTGAACATTTTGAAGATTCTCCCCCTTGCTCTAGTATTTTCCATATTTTTCCACTGCATCTATCATGGCCTTTATATTCTCTGGCCTGGCATCTTTAGCTATTCCAGCAGCGTCAACTCCTGGGAAGAGTATGAATCCCCCATCATCTTTCATGTCAACTAGGAGTTCCCGTGTCCAATCATGGACTTTTTCGGGTGTGCTGCCTATAAGGAGAGAGTTTGGGGGTCCATACATGATGCACATTCTATCTCCTATGACCTCCTTGACCTTCCTAGGATCTGTTTTTTCGAACATTCCAGCTATGCTATGCTTTGGGATGCTCTGCAATGTTTCGAGGTGGGTGTCGTGGCTTCCCTCAAAGAGCACGAATGGTAAAAGCCCCGCTTTTATGGTCTCTTTGAATACCTTGAGGAGGGATGGCCAATAGTATTCATTGTAAAGTTCGGGTTTGAGGTACTCGGTGAGGTGTAGGGGATAGAAGCACCAAACTATTTCAGTTCCGAACATTTCTTTCACTTCGGGTGGGATGGTCCCTGAGATCGTCCCAGTTTTGATCATGTGGGATGTTATGGCTTCAATAGCCCCTTTCACTGTCTCGGGGTCTCTGTAGAGGTCGAGTATGACGTTCTTTATGTCCCTTAAAAAGTCGCCTAGGAAATCGAGTGGCGCATATGAATGGGCCATCGGGAAGAATGGATATCCTATATTTTTCAATTCCATTATAAGTTGTAGTGTGGCGTTGCCATAATTGGTAGCCTCCGCCCCCAATCTCGTGAGTGTTGTATTATATTCCATGGAGCCTGGATTGGCAAGGTTTTTGCAGATCCTTGGCAAGGCTACTTCATGCATAAATTTTATGGGCGCCTCTATGAACTTGTCATATTCCTCCTTTTTCATTATTTCTTTTCCAATGAATTGTGGGTGGACATCTTCTTTGAGTTCTATTCCTGGCCATCTTGTATATGTGTCTTCTAGTATTTGGTGGTATGGGCCTGTCACGAATCTCATGTTGGCTGCGACTTCTGGGGCTTTTTCGATGAAGCTTGCGAATAGGAACATTCCTTCGAGTCCGTTGAGTGTGAATATGTAATCGAAGTTGAAGTTTTTGGCCACGTTTAGGGTGGCGTCTTTCCATTTTTCATAGTCGAAATAGATTTCCTGGGCAGTGTATCCTGAATATTTTCCGCAGAAGACGTCATTGAATACTAGTATGGGGACTCTGTCAGGTTCTTTACATGTCAGGGCACTTTCTAGTCTTTCCAGTTTTTCTTTCCTTAATTCTTCCATGTCCATCTTTTAATCCGCTCCTATTAATTTTTTCATCTTCTTCACTCCTGTGGCGGCGTCGTCTGCCCATTCATCTGCTTCGGTGTATTCTTTCACTTCTTCGTTGGTCCTCCCGCCACCGACTATTATTTTCACCTTGTCTCTTAATCCGGCCTCTTTTATCGCGTCTATGGTATTTTTCATTGACTCTATCGCTTCTGTGAGCAAGCCGCTTAGGGAGACTATGTCGGGTTTGTGTTTCTTGATTGCTTCGATGAAGGCTTCGGGTGGTTGGTCCACTCCTATGTCGATGACTTCGAAGCCTTCAGCTTCTAGCAGAGCTATGACTATATTTTTACCTATGTCGTGGATGTCCCCTTCCACAGTACCGGCAACAACTTTACCTTTCCTTTTAACCTTTTTTTTCTTGATTAGAGGTTTAAGCATCTCCATGATCTCATTGAATATTTCTCCAGTCAGTATAAGATCCGAGACAAAATATTCTCCGTCCTCGAATTTTTTCCCTATCTTGTCCGCCGCTTTTCTCATATCCTCTAGGATTTTGAGGGGATCATCCCCTTTTTCAATCCTTTCTCTTGCAAGTTCTAGTGCTTTTTCCTCGTCTAGCCCTACAAGAGCTTTTATAAAATCTTCGCTTGTCATGTTAATCTCTTCTCTTTATCTATGCATATAAAACTTATTAAAATAAAGTATATTTGTATATAATTCACATAAACTTGAAAAAATTGTTGTGGAACCCACCTAATATACTTCCCATCATTTCCAAAAAAATTAAATAAGAGGTCCTTTAGAGGTTTTCGATTCTATTGTTCACTTCATCCCAGTTTATGATGTTCCAGAAGGCTTCAACATAGTCTGGGCGCAGGTTCTTATAGTCGAGGTAGTAGGCGTGTTCCCACACATCCAATACGAGTAAAACCTTACATTGTGGTATTAGGTTAACATTGTGCTTCTCGACTTGGACTATGAGCAGACGATCAGTGAGTGGGCAATATGTTAGCATAGCCCAACCAGAACCCTCAGTGCCTATAGCAGTCTGTGAAAATTCCTCTTTGAACCTTTCAAATGTTCCGAAGTCTTTTTCTATATGATCTTTGATTTTGCCTGTGGGTTCTCCTCCGTTCTCGTCTGCAGGGCCCATGTTCTCCCAGAAGAACCTGTGTAGTAAGAAGCCGCCGACGTGGAATGATAATTCCTTTGCAGTGGCTTTATAGTCTATGCTAGCATTTGATTCGCGGGCTTCATCCAATCTCCTGAGTAAGTTGTTGGCACCATCTACATAAGCTTGATGATGTTTCTGATGATGTATAGTTAACTGTTCCTCTGAAATATAAGGTTCAAGGGCATCATAACTGTAGGGTAAACTTGGCAGTTCATAAAACTTTTTTTCCATAAATTATCACCTCCACTTAGATTTTTTTGTAGCAAAGCCACCAATCATAACAGTTCTCCTTACCCTTTCTTTCTTTTGCTGTTTTCACGTCTGTTGGCGGTGGTATGATAACACCATCGTCAACTATCTCGTTATTGGGCCAGTTAGCTGGTAGGGCGACGCCTTCTTTATCGATTGTCCTGAAACCTTTTATCATGCGGAGTATCTCATCCATGTTACGTCCAAGCTCCTGGGGATAATAGAGTATGGCCCTTATTATACTCTCCGGGTCTATGATGAAAACTGCCCTTACTGTGTTGGTTGGTCTTGCTGGGTGTATTAGGCCGAGTGTGTCAGCTACTTTTCCTGTGTCTGCGATTATGGGAAATTCGATTTCTACTTCTAGGTTTTCTTTTATCCATTCTGTCCATTTTAGGTGTGAGAATACTTGGTCTACGCTTAATCCTATTAGTTCACAGTTTAGTTCCCTGAATTTTGGGTATCTTTTCTGGAATGCTACAAATTCTGTTGTGCAGACTGGTGTGAAATCTGCTGGGTGGCTGAATAGTATGAACCATTTTCCCTTGTATTCTGTTGGGAGTTTCATCATCCCATGTGTTGTTTGCACTTCCATTTCCGGGAATTTATCCCCTATAAGGGGCATTCCCTCCTTTTCATCTTCCATATCTTATCCCTCCTTATCTGTTGGTGGGTTAAATACTCTCCCAGCGAGCTCGTTATCTACCATTAGGAGGCCCGCTGGTGATTCGGATGCTAGTTTAACCTTCCTGAGGAGTTCCTTTGCTGAGTTCTCTTCTTCAACTTGTTCCGCGACGAACCATTGGAGGAAATTGTAGGTGGCGTGATCTTTCTCCTCCAAAGCCAAATCCACGAGATCATTTATTAGTCCTGTGACCTTCCTTTCATGCTCTAGTACATGTTTACTAACATCTAATGGGGATTCCCATTCCTCAGGGGGTTTTTCGATCGTTTCGAGGATTACTCGGCCATCACTTTGGACTATATAATCGAAGAACTTCATGGCATGGGTTAATTCCTCTTGTGCTTGGACTCGCATCCAATTAGCGAATCCTGGCAAGTCAGAAGCCTCATAATATGCAGCCATCGAAAGATACAGGTAGGCTGAATATAATTCTGCATTCAATTGCCGGTTCAAGGCTTCTTCCATCCTTTCACTTATCATTTTTCATCATCTCCCTATTTTTTCTTTAATTTCATGTGCAAGTTCGTCTAACTTTTCAAAATCTTCTTTGCCTGGTTTGCCCTTTATGAGTACAGGCTCCAAGAATTCAACATTGATGGTCCCGAGTAAGTTCCTGGTTTCTTTTTCGATGAGGGTGCCCCAACCATAGGATCCTATCAATGCAACGTATTTTATTGGTGGTTTGAGCATGTTAACAAGGTATAATATTGAGGCTATACGTGGATGCGGCCTAGTTAATACTGTGGGGGATGCTATGATCATGGCCTTTGAATCGACAAGTTCCATTATAAGCTCCCCTGTATTAGTATTTGCAAGGTTTAATACTCTGATTTCAACATCCAAGTCCATTAGCATCCTTGCAATGTGTTTGACCATGAGTTCCGTGCTTCCATGCATTGAAATATAGGCTATAACCACCTTATTTGCTCTCTGGGATGACCATCCCTCATAAAGGCCTAGTATGATTTCTGGTTTTTCTATGATAGGGCCGTGTGATGGTGCTATCATTTTTATTTCAAGGTCTCTGAGTTTTTCGAGGTTTCCTTGCACCATCTGGGAAAATGGCATCATTATATGTGCATAGTATCTTTTAGCCTCCTCTTGGATGTCCTCTAACCTTGATATTGTCTTAGTTGTTGCAAAGTGTGATGCAAAAAAGTCGCAGGAGAATAGTATAGCCTCTGGTAAGAGATATGTTACCATGGTGTCTGGCCAGTGAACCCATGGAGTTACTATAAAATTTAGTTGGTGGTGGCCGGCCGATAATGTTTGTCCATCTTCTATACTCTGGATTTTATCAGCTGGGATTCCTAGTAGGTTTTCTAGGAGTTCTTTGCATGCCTTTGTCCCCAGGATCTTGGCATTGGGGTATTCTCTTAATAGGGCGGGTATTGCACCTGAGTGATCTTGCTCTGCATGTTGTGATATTATATAATCTATTTGAACGTCTAAGGATTCAAGATCCTCTAATAGTTCCCCTGCCATTGAGGGTTCCGTCGAATCTATTAGGATGTTCTTCTCGTCTTTTATCAAAAAAGAATTATATGTTGTACCCTTAGGAGTTTCTAATATGCTATCGAAGGTCCTCCTATCCCAGTCGAAGCTTTGAAGGGCGTAAACGTCCTCTGCTATTTTTTTAATTGCCATTCTAATCGATCTTCTCGAATTGGTCCTTTCCCACCCCACAAATGGGACAAGTCCAATCATCTGGCAGATCCTCGAAGGGTGTTCCAGGTTTTATACCATGGTTTGGGTCACCCTCCTCTGGGTCATAAATATATCCGCACATTTGGCACTTGTATTTATCCATTGAAAATTAACCCCCCACATATTCTTTTAATCTAATGGTTTAAACATCCTCTTAGGAGCCCCGCAAGAGGGGCACTTCCACAAATCGGGTAAATCCTCAAAAGGCGTTCCTGGGGGCGTGTCCCTACGCGGCTCGCCCTTCTCTGGGTCATAAACATATCCACAAACCTTACACTTATACTTCTTCAAAGATAACACCACACAAAATTTTAAACACACGATACTATTTAAAACTATCGGCCAAAAGTATTATACTACATCTTATATGTACCATGGGCTTCGCTCAAAAAGATAGGCCATCTATTACTAATACAAGCTCCATTGCCTGTTTAAATGTTTGTTCTGGAGTCTCATAGGTGCATGTTTCATAAACTATTGCTGGTATGCCCCTCTTGATTAAAGGGATGGTAACATATTCTGGACTAGTCGGGTTTGGGGGCTCATATACTTTTAACCAGTCAATCCTATCATCTATTATATTAGCAATTCTCCTAGTCTCATCAGAATGATATGGGACAAAAAGGAACCTTCTTTCTTCATAATGGCCCACATTAGAGTGAACATCAACCACGAGTTTTATTGACATCCTCTCTATGTCTGGGACAACATACTCTCTGGCTAGTAATTGTCCGTTCAACCTTCCCTCTTCATAATCCTCTGGATTTTTTGTAACATTAACCCTATAGATGTAATAACATTTCCTTAAAGATTTGTCTTCTCTCATTATGGCCTTCATGATGGCCTCATGGGCCTGAGACTCTTGGGGGTGCACCCCAACTATATAAGCTATTCTATCAGGAGAGTTCGGGTCTCCGAATGGTCCTTCCCGTATAACCTTCCCATATTCGTTTTCGCCTATAATAATTTCACCCGCTTTTTCACTTGGCTGATAAAAAATTAAAAAGGATAAAACACCAGCTATGATGAATGTTAATATGAGTATCCAAGCTTTCCCCATAATATTCTAACCCTTTAAAGTTTATCATTATTGGGGGGATTCTACCCCCGGCATCCTAATAATCTATTTTCAAAATATAAAAGTGGCTGGTGACACTGGTATTCTCAGTGTTAGAATGTCCAATATTGGCTGTGCAACCATGCCCATCTTAAATTATCCCCTTGGTTGTATCAGGATATTCTATTTTGTGGAACGGTCCAAGTTCAATGTACCGACTGGATGCTCATTACCCCCCACATTAGGGGGCCCCCTTAGATATCCCAGGTACAATATTAGTTGGGGGGGTTTTAGATGTTAAACTTTTGGGGATTTTTATTTACTAGTTCGTCTCGTTGCCTTTCATAATCTTTAGCCTCATACATGAACTTATTCGCAAGGTCTAGACTGTTATTGGCTGATGTTACCTCATCCATGCTAAGGAGTTGTATGGCATTCTTAAGTTCGGATGTGGCGTTCAATTTCGCATCTATTTCTGCTAATACAAGTTTTAAGTATTCTATGAGCACCTCATCCCCTGAATCTTCTGCATATGCCATGGCCTCGGATGTTAAAAGTCGGGCCGCGTTATATTCAGATGATGCTGATTCGCACTTTTCACGAGCGCTATCCAGCCTATAATTATTCACATCCTCTGCAGCCCCATTATAATATTCATCACCCTTTTTAATGTGTTGGTTGATATCCCCTGATAACTTGTTTATTTCACCTATATTAGAAACGCACCCACTACAAAAGACGATTATAAGTATAATGGCTAATAACAGTCCCCTCTTCATCTTCCCTACTCCCTCTGCAAGAGAAACCCACCAATCTAGGTGCTGTTCAACCTTGATAATCGACCTAAATGATAATTGTGAACCCATGGAGGGGCTGGTACTCTTTTTAATCGTGCCATAGTCCATGTATGTTACAATATGATCTTACCATGATTTTCTTGGATGGTTTTTCCTTGAATGTTGCCTCTGGTTTGTCACCTGCTTTGAGGGTTTTCCTTAACACCTTATCATCTATTATGATTTCTACCCATTGGATGTGGTGGTTTTCCTCCATTGGATGGGCTGTTTCGCCAACTTTCACTTTTAGGCCTTCTTCTATCTCTTCTATTATGGGGATGTGTTTCTCTGGGCCCACGTCTGTGTGTCTTGCTAAGAGTAGCTCCATTGGCTGGTCACAGCATACTAGGCGCCCTTCACCGGGGTTGAGAACTTCGACTATGTTCCCGCATATGTTGCATCTGAATATTTGATTTATACTCGTCAATTTTCTCCTCCTTTAGTATTTTTCACATTTTATCTGGAAATATCTGCTTGGATGGTCGCATGATGGACACTTTTCAGGTGGTTTTTTGCCCTTGTGTGTGTAGCCGCATTTTCTACAAGTCCATATGACTTCTTCGTCTTTCTGGTAAACTTTATTGGACTCTACGAGTTCTAGGAGTTTTTTGTACCTTTCTTCGTGGTGTTTTTCAGCGGTTGCTATGGCCCTTAAGCGTTTAGCTATATCATGGTACCCTTCTTCTTCCGCGGTATCTGCAAATTCTGGGTACATTTCGCTATGCTCATAATTCTCCCCTTTTATAGCCGCTTTGAGATTCTCTGCGGTGTTTGATAGTGTGAGTGGGGCTTCTGCCTCCACTGTTATAGAATCATCGGCTCCTTTTAGTTCTTGTATCATCCGGAATAACCATTTTGCATGTTCTCTTTCATTATCCGCTGTTATTAGGAATATTTCCGAGATTTGTTCAAATCCTTCCTTTTTAGCTATCTTAGCATAGAATGTGTACCTATTCCTTGCTTGGCTTTCACCAATAAAAGCTTTAATTAAATTCTTAAGGGTTTTTTTCATGCTTTTTCACCTCTTATTATGGTTTTAGAATTTAATATGGGGATTATAATGCTGAGGACCATTAGAGCAGCTCCTAGGGGTGGGTTTATTTGTTTGTATAGTATTCCTGTGGTGAGGGGTATTGCTATAATGTTGTAGATCGCAGCCCATGTGAGGTTTTCTTTTATCTTATTATGGGCTACTGTGGCGATTTCCAATATACTTAGAATATCTGATGGCGTTCCCCATGGGATGATGATATCAGCGCCTTCAATATCTAGTTTATGGCCTGTCCCCATGGTTATCCCAAGATCTGCCTGTTTTAGGGCTGGTGTGTCATCTGATTGGCCTATCATCCCAACCTTCAGCCCATCTTCTTGCATTTTCTCGATTTTTTTGGCCTTTTCTTCTTTTGTGAGTTCTGCATGGTATTCGTCTAATCCGAGTTCCTTGGCAATGGGTTCTGCGACTTTCTTATGGTCTCCTGTTAACATTATACATTTTATCCCCTTGTCTTTAAGGGTTTTTATTGTCTTTTTCGCCCCTTTTTTTATTTTATCTGAGAGTCCGATGCACCCTTTAAGTTCATCGTTGATGATTATAAATGCTAGTGTTTTTCCTTGGTCTATCATCTCTAGGATCTTTGGATTTTCTATTTGGAATCCTAGATCTTTAATGTGTTGGTAACTTGTGATTTGGATCTTTGTATCTCCTACGTATCCTTTGATGCCCTTTCCTGGGATTGGTTTGGATTTTTTCGCTGGTATGGGCTCGTTGGCTACTTCTCTTATACCCTTTGCTATGGGGTGTTGGCTTTTGGATTCTATGGCAGCGGCATAGTTGATTATGTCACCTTCATCTATTTCATCATCTAATGATATGATATCTGTTACTTTGAATTGGCCCATTGTTAGGGTTCCTGTCTTGTTGAATACTATGGCGTCTAGTTGGCGTGCGGTCTCATATGATTTTTTGTTTTTTATGATTATGCCATTCTTTGCAGATATTATTGTGGCTGCCAAGAGTGCGGTGGGTGCTGCTAATCTAATGGCATGTGGTGATGCTGCTAGGAGTACTGTTATTGCATGTTCTAGTGCGGGTGTCATGTTTTTCCAGTAGAGGAATGTGAGTATTGCCACTGCAATTACTATTATTATGAGGGCGGATGCGATTTTGTCTACTGATTCTCTTATACTGGTTTTATCTTCTTTTTTTAGGATTTTTATTAGCTGGGGGATGAACGACCCTCTGCTGGTGGTTAGTGCCTCTATTAGGATAGGTTTTTTGATGTTTATTGCTGTTGCTGTCACTGTTTCCCCTGGGGTCTTCTCTATACTATTTTTGATGACTGGGTGTACTATGGTGGAACCTTTTATTATTATACCATCTGTTGGTATTACCTCCCCATTTTTTACTAGTATGAGGTCTCCTGGTCGTATACTCTCTGTAGGGGCTTCCTTGACCTTTCCGTTCTCTATAGTATGCGCATTCACTGGTATGCTGTGCACGGGCTCTTCTAGCGGTTCTCTTATCTTCTCTGTTAATTTTTTTCCGAGCCAGCGTCCAACTAATATTATCATGATGATTATTGCCAGTTCTATGGGGATAGTCCCTGCTGAGGGTGTTAATATAATGTACAAGTAGGCTGCTGTAATTGCGATAATCGCTAGGCTCATGGATCCTAGTTTCCTATCTTTCAGTTCTCTGAAAGTGTCTTTGAAGAATGGGTAGCCTCCGTAGAAGAAGATTATAGAGGATAGTAATATTGTGGCCCAGTATCCTAGCCTGAATCCTACTATGGCGATTATGGCTATTGTTAGTAGGGTGCAGATTATGAGCCTTTTTTTGAAGGTTTCCATTGGGGATGGCACCCCTGAGCCTGTTATTTGGTTAAGATATCTATTATGGATTCTGGGTCTTTTATGGGTGGATGGCAGGTTTTATCCTTGCATAGGTAATAGGTGCATTCGTTGGATGGTTTCTTATTTCTTAATGTTTCTGGTGCGAATGACCAGTCACTGTCTTCTAGTTTAAGGGTTATTGTAAAATATGGTATAAATTTACTTTTTAGTTTAATGGGTATGCACGATCTTGTCCGAGCTGCTATAATTAGACTAGTACCACCTGTTTGGTGCCAGTGAGCTCCCACCAGAAGTAGGGTGTAAGCAATAGCTACTCGTTTAATCTTAGCTATGAATGATTTTATGATATCTTCTGCAGTTTTGATCATGCCTTCATCTTCTAGCATGCTTCCCATTCTTAGCAGGTTTAGTGCATGAACAGAATTACCCGATGGTATTGCACTATCAGAACCCTCTTTTTTCCTTATTAAAAGACTATCTGAATAATCAGCGGTGAAAAAAAATCCTCCATTCTCATCATCTTTGAAATGTTCGTTTAGTTCCTCTGATAATCTTAAAGCGAGTTTTATGTATTCTTCATTGAAGGTTGCATCATATAATTCTAGTATTCCCCAGATGAGGAAAGCGTAATCATCAAGATTACCCCAAATCGCACTTTCACCATCCCTGTAACGATGCATTAACCTCCCATTCTCATAAAGTTTGTCCATGATAAATTCCAGCGCATCCTCGGCCACCTTCAAATACCTCTTGTCCTCTAGTACCTTATAGCCCCTTGCAAAGGCTGCTATCATTAGCCCATTCCAGTCTGTGAGGATCTTATCATCCTTATTGGGTGGTGTTCTCTTTAACCTGTGATTGAAGAGTTTTCTTCTCCCATCCTCCAGTTCCTCTAGGAATTCAATGGGGTCTATCCCCTTCTCTTCTGCGAATTTTTCTGGCATGGTCTTCATATAGAGGATGTTTTTACCTGAGGGTTTCCCAGTCTCATCTAGTAGATTGCCCTCTTCTTTGACATTGAAGAATTCGCAGAGCAAATCGGAATCTAGGATTTCTCTTAATTCTTCCATTGTCCAGAGATAAAACTTGCCTTCTTCTCCTTCGCTCTCCGCGTCCTCCGCCGAATAAAACCCACCCTTCGGGGATCTCATCTCCCGTATAACATATTCAAATATTTCCTCTGCTGTTTCCTTGTAGAGTTCCTTTCCTAGTGCTTGATAGGCTTCAAGGTATGCTATGGCCATTAAAGCTTGGTCATAAAGCATCTTCTCGAAATGGGGTATCCTCCATGCGGGGTCAACAGTGTAACGGTGGAAACCATACCCTACATGGTCGTAGATACCCCCAAAGCGCATTTTGTCAAGGGTTAATTCAACCATTCCTAGGGCCTTTTTGTCTTTTAAAAGACCATACCTTAGAAGGAAGTAAAGGTGATTTGGTAATGGGAATTTCTGTGAAGACCCGAACCCCCCATTTTCATGGTCGAAGGCCTTCTTCAATCCTTCGAATCCCGCATCTATTATCCTCTCTTGGATTTCGTATGGTTTTGTGGGTGCGTTCATCCTCTTGATGGCCATGAAGATCTCTGTGGCTGCATTATCTATGTCTTCTGGCTTTTTTTCCCAAAGTTCCTTAGTCTTTAATATGATCTCTTTTAGGCCGGCCATGCCATGGCTTGTCTCCCGGGGGAAGTATGTGCCTGCGAAGAACGGTCTGCCATCAGGTGTTAGGAATATGGTGAGTGGCCAGCCCCCTGTACCTGTGAGGAGTTGGCAGGCGTTCATATAAATGCTGTCAATGTCTGGCCTTTCCTCCCTGTCCACTTTAATTGGTACGAATGTTTCATTTATGAGTTTAGCGACTATAGGGTCGTTAAATGATTCTCTGGCCATCACATGGCACCAGTGACATGTAGAGTAGCCTATTGACAAGAATATGGGCTTATTATACTTTTTAGCTATCTTAAATGCTTCTTCACCCCATGGAAGCCAATCTACGAGGTCATGGGCATGCTGTAAAAGGTATGGGCTCTTCTCTTTTATAAGGGCGTTTTCATGTTCCATTCAAAATTCTCCTAAGACATCAATCGGTACAATATTTATAAATCCTCTGATAAAATACTTCTCAAAAATGGGAGGAGTTCGATACCTTCCTAGTATAACCTTCCAAACTCAGACGTGAATAGGTGACTCCTAGATGAGCCTTATAATAACTTATACTAGTAGCAAAGGTTGCGTAATGATAGGTGATAAGAGAAAGATAGCCTACTTAGGGAGTCCCCAGAAGAGAAGGGAACTCGAAAGGGAATTATATAATGGTGATATTAAAACAGAGGAAGAATTAAGGGATAGGGCCGAGGAATTTGGTATAAGATTAAATATAAGAGATGATGCAAGGAAGGTTCGAAGCATCGGAGACGTTGTAGTGGGTGAAGTAAGCCTTAAAACGCCCTTCGAGGCTAAGAGGAGGAGAATATACGCCACCACAGGAGCCTATCAGATCATAGAACTCATAGGATCTAATATAACCAAATTTGAGAAGGGTGAAAGCTCCATTGTAATATTCGGGAATAAGATAACCAAAAAACTTGCCAGCAGCCTATTAAAAAAGTATTGGAAGAAAAAAACAAGCCTAAAAGAAGTTTCAAAACTCCTAGCGAAAATAGTAGAAGAAGTCGCCGCCAAAACACCAACCATAAGCCCAGAATACGACTTGTACATAAAAACTCCAAGATTAGATAAAAGGAAAGCCCACAGAATACTCAGAGAAACCATTCTAAGGGACGTGAAAACACTCCAAAAATGGAGAGCCAAACTACAAAAAGAACTCCTAAAAAAGAGTGAACAGATAAAAATGGCATCAAAGATAATAAAAGAAGGAGAAATCGGAAGAGTCATAAACATAGACAATGATAAAATCGAAGTAAAATTAGCCCCCAATGTACAAGCCTTCAACATAAAATGGAAGAAAGTCGCTAAACCCGGAGAAAACGTGCTAATGCTAAAAGAAGGACCTGGAGAAGTCAAAGTGGGCGACATCGTCGTTATAGAAGATGAAAATCTACAAATAAAAGACAAAAAAATCCCACTACAATGCAATGTTATACTCTGCAAAACATGAATTATAGGATGTGATCACCCATGAAACTAACATTCCTAGGAAGTGGTGGCGGACGATTTCGCCACCATCACACAAAAAAGGATGACCGGCGGTTTAAGAATAGACAACCTCGAAGGTAAAAACATCCACATAGACCCCGGCCCAGGAGCATTGATAAGATCATACCAATTCGGCCTAAACCCTCGCAGACTAGACCTTATATTAGTATCACATTCACACACTGACCATTACACAGATGCCGAAGTCCTCATCGAAGCCATGACAAGGGGGATGACAAGAAACAAGGGGACAGTAATAGGGAGCCTCAGCGTCATAAAAGGTTACAAGGATTGGGGCCCCTGCATATCCAAGTATCATCTAACCAAAACAGAAAACATAATATTAGAAGAGGGTGATTCAATAAAAATAGACAATATAAAAATCACAGCCACAAAAACAATACATGGAGACCCTACATGTATAGGTTTCAAGTTCCAAACCCCTAAGATAACAATATCCTATACGTCAGATACAGCCTATTTCAATGAACTCGGCTCATATCATCATGGAGCTGATGTTCTAATAGCAAGTGTTATAAGACCAGATAATGAACATATAAGGGGGCATATGTGCTCAGATGATTTCAAACTCCTCATAGAAGAGGTGAAACCCAAACTTGCAATAATGACCCACCTTGGCATGAAGATGATATTCAATGACCCAGATGGCGAAGCCCTCAGATTACAAAAAGAGACAGATACGAGGGTTGTAGCTGCAAGGGATGGAATGTGCATAGACCTAGAACATTTAACAGATCATCAATTAACCTTAGACGATTATAGTTACCGGAGGCCCCGGTAGCTCAGTCTGGTAGAGCGCGGGACTCGTAATCCCGTGGTCGCGGGTTCAATCCCCGCCCGGGGCTCTTAAACCAACCAAATTTTTAAGTGTTTTTTCGAATTTGTCTGTTATGGTCTCCCAATCATTGGATTCAACAAACTTCCTACCCTTCATCCCCTCAACTTGGAGGTCACCAGTTGCAAGTTCACTGGCTGTCTTGAGCACATCCTCTGGTTTTTCTATGTAGTATATCCCATTGTCTTCGCCGAATTCCATTTTTATACCTGGGAATCCTGTGGCTATAACAGGCTTGGCCATTGCAAGGTACTCATAGATTTTTATTGGCACGATATCCTGCATTATCTTTTCTTCTCTGCGAGCTGGTAGTATGCAGATATCAGCCGCTGCCAAGAACTCTGGTATCATCTCATAGGGTTGGCTCCCTGCGAGTATAAGATTTTCGAGGTTGTTTTTTTCCTTTATATTTTGGAGATCGTTATAGGCTTCACCTTCACCCACTATCATGAGTTTAATCCTTGGATGGTCCTTCTTGGCCATTTCAAGGGCTAATTCTTTTAAACCCGAGAATTCATAAAGATAGCCCATGAAGAATAATAGTATTTCATCGTCCTTTATCCCATACTTTTTTCTTATCCTGGATCCGTCGAGGTTGGGGTTGAATTTTTCAAGGTCTATACCAGCTTCTATGACGACTGTATCATAGGGGTTCGCGCCCATTTCTATCATTAGTTGTCTCAGTCGCTTGTTTATCGTGATCACGAAATCTGCAGATTTTAGAATTTTCTTCATCAGCCATTTACCGATAACCTGTAAAGTTTTCTCTGGGATGAGCGTGTATAGTACGTCAATGGGGTAATATACGAATGGTATGCCCCTTTTTTTAGCCTCCTTTAATCCTATGTAAGTGTTGATTATCCCGAATCCTACTATGACGTCTGGTTTAAATTCTCGGATTTGTTTTCTTATCTCTAAAGTATGAGTTATAGGTATTGAAAGGTAATCGAAGATTGGTAATTTCAATATTGTTGGTCTTATCACGTCGATTCGAGCCTCTGATTTAACCTTCCAAATACCCTTGAACAGTCTCCTAGGGTATATGAGACCTCTTGGTTCGTTTTTCCTCCAATCTATGGGATAGTCTATGACTTTTATCCTGTGCCCTCTGAGGCTTAGACGATCAAACAGGTGGTGTTGTTGGTGGGGGTTTCTTCTAATCCAATCAGATTCTTGTATTACGAGTATTTTCATCTCTTCACCTGGTGGGGTCTAGAATTCGGCGCTTTTTTGTATAAGTTCCCAGTTTTCTTTGAACCATTGGTAGGTTTTCTCCAAGCCTTCCCTGAATGTTGTCTTTGGTTTGTAGTCTAGGAGTTTTTTCGCCTTTTCTATGGATGATAATAGACGGGTTTTAGCATCCCATTCTCTTCTTGGCTTGTACACTATACCTGCCTTGTTTCCTGTGAGTTCATTGATGATGGTGGCCATTTCTATTACCTGGTGTTCTTCTCCCGATCCTAGGTTTATGGCCTCTCCTATAGCCTTTTTTCGGGCTCCCATGGCTATTAGACCGTTTATTATATCATCTACGAATGTCCAGTCCCTTGTCTCTGTACCATCCCCGGTTATTGGTAGGGGCTGATTGTTCATGGCCCAGTAGAAGAAATTTGGTATAACATTGCGGTATTTCCCTGGAACTTCCCCTGGTCCGTAGACATTGAAGAATCTTGCATTGACTATTGGCAGATCATAAAGGTTGTGGAAGTAATTAGTGTATAATTCCCCTAGTAGTTTTGTCACCTGGTATGGTGTGTGTAGTGAAATTGAAATGTCATCTTCTTTGAATGGTATCTTAGAGTCTAGACCATAGACTCCGCAGCCAGAGGATGAATAGATGAAGCGTTCAACGCCGATAAGCTGTGCATATTCTAGGACTTTTAATGTGCCGAGTCCATTAACTAGTAAATCCTCCTCTGGGTGGTCTACACTGTTTTGGTTGGCGAAGTGGGCTGCAAGGTGGAAAACATAATCTGGTCTTTCCTTGTAGACTCTTTTCAGGATCTCGTCATCGAGTATGTCCCCTTTTACGAATTCTATGTTCTCCATCATTGGTATGTTCCACTCATAACTTGATGATAGGTTATCCAATATGATTACATGCGCTCCAGCTTCGCCAAGCCGTCTTGAAAGGTTGCTCCCAATGCAACCAGCACCTCCTGTTACCAACACACATTTACCATCATATATTTTGATATCCTTCATAGATTATCAACCTCTTGTCATCTTTTCTGAAAGTTTCTTATCATCTTCTTCATAGAATCTAGTATTATACCAGTGAACATGAAGAATGTTCCAAATAATGTTAGCATTATAGCAAGTATGGTCGGCCCCATATGGATACTTTTCCCTATGATGTAATCGCGTAGGAATATTAACGTGAGAATGGCTCCTATGACTACTATTATTAACCCTGGGAAGGTGAAATAATATAATGGGCGTCTTAGTTCCATGTCCTTGATTATTCTGTAGAGTACCGATGCGCCATGACTTATAGGATGTTTAGTGGAACCTTCAACATCATAGGTGACGCCAATTTCAACTTCGACTATTCTAAGGTTTGATTCAGCAGCATCTAATAGCATTTCACTTTCTATTGCAAACCCATCCTCTTTAAACTTGAAATATGGGATAGTATCCCTTGAGAATGCTCTGAAACCGCTTTGGGTGTCTGTTATATCCAATCTGGTTGAAATGTTAGTTGCCCTGTCAAGTATCTTTTGTCCAACCCTCCTATAAAATGGCGTGCTCTTATCAGAACCTGATAGGTAACGGCTACCATTGACAATATCTGCTCTACCATCTATTATAGGCTGTACAAGCTTAGGTATCTCTTGGGGGTCGTGCTGCCCGTCACCATCCAATGTGACTATTATATCAGCATCAGTCGCCTTAAAACCTGTTTTAAGCGCGGCACCCTTCCCTTTATTTTCTCGGTGCCTTATAACCCTCGCACCGGCTGCTTCGGCTATCCTGGCGGTCCTGTCAGTGCTGCCATCATCAACAACTATAACTTCATCCACATACTCTTTACATAAAAGTACTATGGTTCCGATGGTTAATTCCTCGTTATATGCTGGTATCAGGGCCGCTATCCTCATCCTTTTAACTCCAAGTTATTCTATCCTGTAGTACCATTTCATCCATTCAACTGTACGCTTTATACCCTCCTCCGGGGGCACCTTAGGGTCGTGTTTAAGGTCTCTTTCTGCTTTGGAACAGTCAACCCTCTTAACCTTTGTTGTGAAAGCCTCAGCCTCCTTATATGTTACGATCGAATCATCTCTACCAACAGCCTTTAGGACCATGTCAGAATATTCTTTTATATCATGTTCCCATTCCGGTCGGCCGCCAACATTATAAACTTCCCCTGGGATGAAATTATCCACAATATTAGCGAAGGTCCTAACAGAATCCTCCACATAATCTATTATACGCTTATGGCCCTTGTAGACTGTGTAGGGTTTGTTATGTAATGCATGGTATATGAAAATGGGTATGAACCCCTTGTATGGCGTGTATTTCTCATGGGGCCCATAACAGTTGACAGGTCTCACCCTCACGGTTTCTGTGCCGAACATTTTTGCTGAGTTCATGCACATGAGCTCCCCGACCCATTTTGTCATAGCATAATCATTCATCTGATATGTATCTTTTATAGGATTCTTCTCCATGACATCCTCTGTCATGACCCCAGTATAGTCTCCATATACTTCAGCCGAGGAGAAGAATATCATCCTAAAGCCTAGTTTCTCTTGTAATCTTATAATATTCTTTGTGCCGATGACATTGGTCCTCCAAAGGTTCTCATAGTATGCCTCACCATTCCATCTACCATATTCTGCCGCTAGATGATAAACATAATCAAACTCATAATCTTCGAAGACCTTCTCGAGTTGCCTGTATTCCCTTACATCAGCCCTCACATAATCTTCGCGACTAGTATGCATGAGATCCAATGCTATGACCTCATGGCCTCTCTTTTTAAGTTCATTAACAAGGTTGGTTCCTATGAACCCAGCTCCTCCAGTGACGAGTATCCTCTGAGTTTCCATACTATTATCCTCCTTGGATTGATAATCCACAAATTATTGCATATGGGGAGGTACCCCCCCTTTTAACATTATTCGATTATAAAACCATGTTAACATAAGTATTATGGGGGGATTTTCTCGGCGATTATCACACCATTCTTGTTATAGATTACCTTGTAACCATATATCCTCGGTTTGCTGGTTGACCAGTATATATAATAGTCTGGTTTGAGTTTATAAAATAGCCTATAAAACAATTCACTGTTATTTTCATTAATTCTTCTTGTGAAAACATAATCTTTAAGGTACCATGTGAATGCCGGGCCCCTATCAGATGCTATCACCTTATTATGGTAGTTTGGATCATATGTTTTGAGCCATTGGGCTGCTTCACGTTCAGCATCTACAATGGGATAATCATGTGGCATGCCCCACATATAATAGGTTGCGGATGATAACATCAACACCATGACAAGGATCGAGAATAGGCGCCGGCCATGCCCCAAATTTAGCGTCTGTGAAATTTCGTCTATGCTAAGGGGCATTGCATATGCTAGAGCTGGTAAAATTGGTATAATATACCTGTCAACTTTAACAAGATGGAAACTATGCATATAAAGGAACGATAAAAACCATGTTACCATAACAAGGTTGATATCAAGATTATCCAGCCCACGACCCTTTAAGAGCCAATATATGCTAAGGGCCCAAAGGAAGATTAAAACTTCAGCCAGGGCATAAGATATCCTCCCAAAGATAACTATTAAAGCGATTGACAATAACAAGAACACGCCTAACCTTCTAGTCTCCACACCGTCTAGTATCGTCCTATTATGGATTATATGGAGTATAACACCCACTAATATGATGGCCACTATTAGATATGCTAATGGGCTTGGACTCGCACTTGAAGGGTTAATAATCAACATGTAATTGTCAGAGGGCAGAGCCGAAAGATATTCTGGGAGATGTCTAAGATAATATAGGCTGTCAGGATTATATCCTGGGTTGATAGCTGTCACTGACCCTTTTGCAGTTTCTGTGAACTGGCCTAAGAATGGTAAGGGGTTCTTGAGGTTTCTGTAAAAGAATAATCCGAAGGGTGAATATAATAGAATTCCAAGGATTATGCCCTTTGTGATTTCGCGGAACCTAGGCTTAGAATCCATGATAATTACAAGGAGTATGGGGATGATTATAAGGGCTGAAGTATACCTTGTGAGGAAGGCTGCCATTGCCACGGGGAATGCCAGATAATAAAATCTCTTATCCTTTCTTTTTGCGAGTAATGTGAAGTAGATTGCCCATATTGACAATGATATGGCTGGGATGTCAGTAGAGCCTGTCACAGCCCACGCCAATACTAGGGTGGAGGATGCGAAGGTTAAAGCCCCAGCAAGGCTTTCAATTTCATCAAATCTCAACCTTAGAAGAAGGTACATCCCAGCCGCTGCGAGTATATAGAATACTCCACCAACAATAAAGATTGTGTATTCCCCCACAAATCCCAATCTGAAGAAAACTGATAATATAGCTGGTAAAAGGGGTGGGAGATACAGTGTATCACTGGAGCCAAGATGGGCCATCCTAAGAGCATTATTAAGATAGAGGAATATATCCCAGTAGTAGACTCCAAGGTTGGATTGTATTGTCACAAGCTTCCATGCGATTATCGAAACAATCAAAGCTAGTAGTATGAATATTTTCTTATCAAACGACAATGAGGGGCGATCCCCTCTAACTCGTGGCTTCATTGTAGATTTCATCGAACTTCCTCGCGATCCTTTCAATTTCGAAGACTCTAGGAGTTCTTGGATGGAACGATCCATTATCCAGTATTTTCATAATAGCATTTTTTAGTTTTTTTTCATCTGCTTGGACTATGAGACCGCTTTTTGAGTCAATCCATTCGGATATTCCACAATTTGATGTTACGACGACTGGAGTGCCACAGGCAATAGCCTCGGCAGCGGCCATGCCAAAGGATTCATATTCGTTTGATGGTAGGATGAAAACATCGGCGTCGACAAGAGCCTCAAATTTATCAAAACCATACAATGGTCCGGTTAAGATTATACTCTCTTCTAGTCCAAGATCTGATATTAATTTCTTCAATCTTTTAAGGTAGTGATCATCAGGGCCTGCGATAACAAGTTTCAATTTATCGTCTCTTATCTGATTGAATGCCCTAATTAATAGGTTTAAGCCTTTTCTTTCATGGATCCTACCAAGGTATAGTATTATCCGGTTTTCTTCAAGTCCCCATTTTCTCCTGAAGGATCCTCTAGGTGGGATTTCGGGGATGTTCACAGGATTGGGCACCCTAACTATCATCTCATCATCTAGGTCAGGGTATACTCTTTTATAATATTGTGATTCTATCCTCGAGGATGCTATTATACGCTTCGCATTATATATGATCCTATTACCTATTAGAGTGTCGAATAGTCTTTTCTGCCAGCCTTTTACCATCCTTGGCGCGGATCCATGCGGTTGCACAACATATGGTATATTATGTCTTGTCGCGAGTAATGATGTTACCGCCGCCAAGAATGTTCTATGCTCATGTATATGGATAATATCAAAGGATCCTATCTGTTTCAAGGCAACCACTGGAAGATAATAGGGTAAAGGAATGTTAAAATTTGCCGTTAAATACATTGAAAGGTTCCTAAAATAATATGTTTTTATACCATCAACATCCACCATAGTATTCTTTGGGGCCCTAACCCTCCTTTTAAATCCATCGGTTGTATACACGGTCACATCATGGCCCATTGCAACCTGTTGAAGTGCAAGCTCATATACGAAACGTGGGGGGCCCCCGCCCTCCCATGAAGGCTTAAAGTATGGACAAACGTGAAGTATGCGCATAAGAGTCTCACCTTTTATAACTTCATACTCTGAGGGGGTTAAGGGTAAATAGTAGTATTATTTAGATTGTAGTTTAAAAGAATAATGGGTGGTTTCTATTAAAGTTGTTATCCTGGCCGCGGGTGTGGGCAGTAGACTAGGACATGGTTTACCCAAGGCACTTGTAAAATTATGTGATGAGAAGACAATACTTGATCATCAATTAGAAAACCTTAAGAGTGCAGGGCTGGAGGATATAAGGGTCGTGATAGGATACAAGGGTGGTTTGATAAAAGAGAGACACCCAGACCTTGAATATGTTATAAATAGGCGATACTATGCTACTAACACTTCAAAGAGCTTGCTAATTGGGATAAGGGACTTGGATGAGGATGTTATATGGTTAAATGGTGATGTGGTCTTCGATCCAAGGATACTCCACCTTATCATGGAGGAGAGAAGAGAAAACCTTATCTGTGTGGATAACAAGAAAGTTGGCGATGAAGAAGTTAAATACAACCTCACAAGTGATGGTTACATTAAAAAACTTTCAAAGACCATCCCGGATGGTCTAGGTGAAGCCGTTGGCATAAACTATGTTAAAAGGGAGACGCTACCAGTTTTGGAGGAATCACTCATGGAATGTCACGACCAAGACTATTTCGAGAAGGCGATAGAAAAAGCAATAGAAAAAGGTGAAAAGTTTAAGGCCCTTAACATCAGGGATAATTTCTGTATAGAAGTTGATTTCCCAGGGGATCTGGAAAAGGCTAAAAAGTATTGCAAGGAGAATTTATGATGAAAGTCTCGATAATAGGCGCTGGGAGTTTCGGAACAGCAATAGCCCAAATATTATCAAAGAATATTGATAATGTTTATCTTCTCGCGAGAGATGAAAAGGTAATTGAATCTATAAACAGAGAACATGAGAATAGTCGGTATCATCCGGGGATAAAATTGGATGAGAAGATCAAAGCAGCAAATATCAAATCCTCCCATATAATAGATTCAGATTATATTTTCTTGGCTGTCCCATCTGGGAGCCTTAGGAGTATCATGAGATCCCTTGATAGTCGCCTTGAAGATAAAAAGATCATATCATGTATAAAAGGTATTGAGTATCCTTCACTCAAACCTATGACAACTGTCATCCAAGAGGAGACAGACTCTGAGACTGTATTTTGCATTTCCGGTCCAAATTTTGCAGACGAACTTATAAGGGGCGTTACTTCGGGTGTTACAATAGGAGCCTCAAAAGAATATCAAGATGATATAGCCAGTCTCATTAAATCCCAGAATATAGTGGTTGATTATTCAGAGAATATTAAAGGAGTTGAATTCTGCGGTATACTTAAGAATGTCTACGCAGTAGCCATGGGAATACTAGACGGGCAAATAACCGGTGAAAACCATAAATATACACTATTAACATTATGCTTCAAAGAGATGAGAAAAATATTAGATGAAATGGGATATGGGGAATTATTTGATAAGTTTTGCGGATTTGGAGATTTTCTTTTGACCGCGCTAACTGATAAGAGCCGTAATAGGACACTTGGTTTAATGCTTGGCAAGAAAATGCAACTCAGCAAAAAATCCACCATAACAGTAGAAAGTCTGCGCTCCATAAAAGCCATAAAGGCACTGACAAGTAAAATGAACTTACCCGTATTAGAACTTGTCTATGAAACCCTCAACGATCCTCAGAACGTCAACCTCCATATAGAACATTTCCAGGGAATCCTACATGAAACTGCTTAAGCTACTACAATCTGAAGAATACAAGGTTATAGCCGAGAACTTCTTCTCACTGTCTCTACTTCAAATATTAGTGTATGTAATGCCCCTTATAACATTACCATACCTTACAAGGACACTTGGCGTTGCCAAATTTGGCCTTGTAAACTTTGCAATAGCATTTACCACCTACTTCCAAATTTTAACAGATTATGGTTTCGCACTTTCAGCTGTCAAGGAAATATCAATAAATAGAGAAGATATAACTAAAGTTTCAACTATATTCAGTTCTGTGATGATAATAAAAGGTATACTGACCATCATAAGTTTCGTTATACTCATCACAATTGTATTCTCAATCCAAAAATTCTCAACTAATTCGTTATTATACCTCTTTGCATTTGGGATTATTATAGGCACCACACTTTCGCCAACATGGTTTTATCAGGGCATGGAACGCATGAGATATATAACAATCCTAAATGTTATCGCAAACCTAATATTCCTCGTGACAATCTTTATCTTCATAAAAAAACCATCAGATTACATTTATATGCCACTCTTATACTCCATAGGCCCGATAATAACTGGTATATTCTCATTATGGATCATAAGAACAAGATTCAATGTAAAATTCCACATACCACCCTTTGAAGATATTAAAGAAACATTCAAGGAGAGCACACAGTTCTTCTTATCAAGGGCTTCTGTATCCATATATACAAATAGTAATTCATTTTTCCTAGGACTATTCGCTGGTAACACTGCGGTAGGCTACTATTCAGCAGCCGAAAAAATTTATACAGCCGCCCAGGGACTGTATGGTCCACTTATCCAGGTCATATACCCTTATATGGCAAAGACAAAAAATAAGATATTCTACAGGAAAATTTTAAAATATACATTGATATTTAACACTTTATTTTGTGGTATAATCCTCATAATGGCGCCGTTCATCGTCAA